>CAMWTF010000212.1 GCA_947177105.1 uncultured Lachnospiraceae bacterium
TTATTTGTTGTACTCTTTTTTGCTTTTTCCATTTGACACCTCTATTTCAAACTTATACTTCCCTGAAGTCCCCATCAATCACATCATCCTCGGGAGCGGAAGCGCCGCCGGCCTCCGGACCCGCACCGCCGCTGAAGCCGCCCATATCCGGGCCAGCCTGGCCGCCCTGGGCCTGCTGCATATTCTCATACATCTTGGTGAACAGAGACTGGGCGCTGTTCGTCAGCTTCTCCTTGGCCGCTTTCAGTTCATCCAGATCGCTGTCGCTCATCTCCTGATCCTTGGTTCTCTCCAGAATGGCCTTCACAGCCTCCAAATCGGCCTGCACAGCGGATTTCTCACTGTCGCTGATCTTGTCTCCCACTTCCTCTATGGCTTTCTCAGTCTGGAATACGAACGCATCCGCATCGTTCCTTGCCTCCACGGCCTCCTTGCGCTTCTTGTCCTGAGCCTCAAACTCGGCGGCTTCCTTCACAGCCCTCTCGATCTCGTCATCGGACATATTGGAGCCTGCGGTGATGGTGATATGCTGTTCCTTGCCGGTGCCCAGATCCTTGGCGGACACGTTTACAATGCCGTTGGCATCAATATCAAAGGTAACTTCGATCTGGGGGATACCTCTTCTTGCGGGAGGGATTCCGTCCAGACGGAACTGTCCCAGAGACTTGTTATCCCTTGCAAACTGTCTCTCACCCTGTACCACGTTGATATCCACCGCCGTCTGGTTGTCGGCTGCAGTGGAGAAGATCTGGCTCTTCTTGGTAGGGATGGTGGTATTTCTCTCAATCAGTCTGGTGGCTACGCCGCCCATGGTCTCAATAGACAGGGACAGGGGAGTTACATCCAGCAGCAGGATTTCGCCAGCACCGGCATCTCCGGCCAGCTTGCCGCCCTGGATGGAAGCGCCGATTGCCACACACTCATCCGGGTTCAGGGATTTGCTGGGCTCCTTGCCGGTCATCTGCCTTACCTTATCCTGCACGGCGGGAATACGGGTGGAACCGCCCACCAGCAGTACCTGGCCCAGGTCGGAATTGTTCAGTCCGGCATCCTTCATGGCATTCTGCACGGGAATAGCCGTTCTCTCCACCAAGTCATGAGTCAGCTCGTCAAATTTAGCGCGGGTCAGATTCATGTCAAAATGCTTAGGGCCTTCTGCCGTGGCTGTGATGAAAGGCAGGTTGATATTGGTGGTCATGGCACTGGAAAGCTCCTTCTTTGCCTTCTCTGCCGCCTCCTTCAGTCTCTGCATAGCCATTTTGTCGCCGGACAGATCCACGCCTTCGGCCTTCTTAAACTCATCGATCATCCACTGGGTAATCTTATTGTCAAAGTCATCGCCGCCCAGGAAGGTGTCGCCGTTGGTCGCCAACACAGTGATAACACCCTCGGCAATCTCAATGATAGACACATCAAAAGTACCGCCGCCCAGGTCATATACCATGATATTCTGTTCTTTCTCATTGTCCAGACCATAAGCCAGAGCTGCGGCAGTAGGCTCGTTGATGATACGCTTTACGTCCAGCCCCGCAATCTTACCCGCGTCCTTTGTGGCCTGACGCTGTGCGTCATTGAAATATGCGGGAACCGTGATGACAGCCTCTGTCACCTTCTCGCCCAGATAACTCTCTGCGTCCGCTTTCAGCTTTTGCAGGATCATGGCTGAAATCTGCTGGGGAGAATACTTCTTGTCATCAATGGCGCGCTTGTGATCCGTGCCCATCTCTCTCTTGATGGAAGAGATGGTCTTCTCTGCGTTGGTCACTGCCTGACGCTTTGCCGGCTCACCGATCAGTCTCTCGCCGGTCTTGGTGAAAGCCACCACGGAAGGGGTAGTCCTTGCTCCCTCTGCGTTGGCGATAACGGTGGGCTTTCCACCTTCCATCACAGCCACACAGCTGTTGGTTGTTCCTAAGTCAATACCAATAATCTTACTCATGTTCTTGTCCTCCTCGTTCTATAATGAACTGATTATATAAATGCTTTATCTATGAAACTACAGAAACCATGCTGTGCCTCACAACAGAATCCCTGTAGGTATAACCCTTTTGCAGTTCCTGCGCCACGGTGCCGGACTCCAGTTCCTCATTTTCCACCTGCATCACTGCATTGTGCAGGTTCGGGTCGAACTCACAGCCCACAGCCTCTATGGGCTTCACACCGATGTTCTCCAGTTCCTTCATCATCTGCTTGTAGATCTTATTCATGCCGTCCACGAAGGGATCACTCTGCTGATCCTCCGGGACTGTGGCCAGGCCCCGTTCAAAGTTGTCAATCACCGGAAGGATTTTCTCGATGACACTCTTGGCGCCTGTCTCAAACATGGCCTGTTTTTCCTTCTCGGTGCGGTTACGGAAGTTCTCAAACTCCGCCAGCTGTCGCTTTACCCGATCCTCAAGCTCTGCGATCTTCTCCTTGGCCGCGTCCGCTTTCTTATCCTGTTTAGCCTGCTTCTTGGCGGCCCGTTTCTCCGCCCAGGTCTTTGGGTCCTCTCCTTCCGAAGCTTCCCCGGCAGCGTCTTCCGTGGATGTCTCTCCGCCGTCCGGCTCCTCAGTGTCGTTCTCTGCAGCTTCCCCGGTCAGGGGTTCCTCCGCCGCATCCTCCGGCTGCCCTTCTGCGGTCTGCCCTTCCTCCATGATCTCTTCTTCTAAAATCTCTTTTTCCTGATCTGCCATGCCAGCGCTATGCCTCCTACTTCTTATATAATTCATCCAATTGCTGTTTCAGCGTCTGCAGCGTCCCGATCACCTTGTCGTAATCCATCCGCTTGGGGCCGATGATTCCGATAGTGCCTTTCATGCCTTCCTCCAACTCGTAGGTGGCAGTCACCACACTGCAGTCCTTCATGCCCTTGATGGGAGTCTCCTCCCCGATATATACCTGAATTCCTGTATTCGTGCTGTCCGACAGGGTCTCCTGCACCAACTCACTGAGCAGTTCCTTCTCCTCAAAGGTGGTAATCAACTCGCTGGCTTTCCGCTGGTCGGCCAACTCCGGATACCGGAAAATGTTGTTGGTGCCGCTGGTGTAAATCTCCAGGTCCTCGTCGGCCTTGATGGCCTCGGCCACCGCGTCAATGACCTCGCTGACAATATCGCTGTGGATGCCTGCCTGCTGTTTCATGGCGGCAATCATTCCCAGATTGATCTCTTCCATACACAGGCCGTTCAAATGGGTGTTCAACAGGATATTCAGTTTCAGCAGCGTCTCGTCATCCAACTCCTGGGTCACATGCAGAATATTATTCTTGATCACGTTGCCCTCCACTACGATCACTGCCAGAATCTGGTCGTAATCCACCCGGGACAGTTGGATAAACTTTACTTTGCTGCCATGGGTCTGGGGAGCGCTGATCATGGTGGCATACTGGGTATTCTGGGCCAGCACCCTGGCCACATGTTACAGCAGGTTCTCCATGCGGTCGTTTCTCTCCAGCAGCATCTCCTTCATCTCAACGACTTCCCGCTCCTTCTGCTCCATCATGCAGTCCACATAAAAGCGGTAGCCCTGATCGGAAGGGATTCGCCCGGCAGAGGTGTGGGGCTGGACAATATAACCAAGTTCCTCCAGATCCGCCATCTCGTTGCGGATAGTCGCAGAACTCAGGTTCAGGTCCGTGTACTTGCTGATGGTTCTGCTGCCCACTGGCTCGCCTGTCTCCAGATAGTTGCGGATGATGGCCTGCAATATTTTTGTCTTTCTCTCATCCAACTGCATCCTCATCTTCCTGCTTTCTGTTCATTGTTAGCACTCAACCGAGTGGAGTGCTAACACTTACTAGAATTAAAATAGCACTTACCCCACATATTGTCAACTGCTTTCCCGAAAATTATTTCTAAAATAATTCTAAAGCGCCCATAAACAAAAAAAGAGCGCAGCCAAAGCCACACTCCGTTTGTTTCACTTATGCATATCCGTCTGTATCTTACAGATAGAAACTGCCTGCGAACTCCTTGTTCATCACGTAGTAAGCTACATGCTCCTCAGGCTTCACATACAACTCGATGCTGACCAACTCGGATTCCTGCTGCTCCAGATCATACTTCCAAACATCCCTTGCAATCTGAACCAACTCTTCCTGAGAATAGGACTTCCCGCCGAACTGCACCGTAATCTCGGACTTTAACTCCTTCTTGACCGCATTTTTCTTCTCCACAGGTTTCTTTTCAACCTCCTTCTTCTCGGCAGCCTTAACAGCAGGCTTCCTACCCGGTTTCTTCTTCTCGGCAGCCTTGGTCTCAGGTTTCTTCTCAGCCTTGGGGGCCTCTGCCTTAACTTCCTCAGCCTTGGAATCCGCCTTTACCTCGTCAGCTTTGGGAACTTCTGCCTTGGGCTCTTCCACCTTGGCAGGCTCTGTACTGGCAGGCGCCTTCTTCGCTGTAGCCTTAGCTGCAGGCTTGGTCTCTTCCTTATTGACAGTTACGTTTTTCTTTGCTGGTGCCATAGTGATTATCTCCCTTCATCTCATTCAACACAAACTTTTTAACTCCCTACAATATATATGTCAAATTTCCTATTGCTGTCCCTGTTACGCTACAGTTTAGCCCTTTTTCTCTAATATGTCAACTTTTTGTTGAAAATTTGCCATATTGCCCCCTAAAGGCTTTGATATAGCAATAATCTTAGGCATAATTACAACGATTTTAACGTCTCAGATTCCATATCCGCCTACAGCCAGAGGCTGAAGGCCACCAGTACCACAATGCCCAGCAGAATGCGGTACCAGCCAAATACTTTGAAATCGTGCTTTTTGATATAACTTAACAGGAAACGCAGCACAAAGACCGAAACCACAAAAGCCACGATACATCCGACCAGCAGCGCGCCCAGTTCCATGGCTGTAAAGTGAAAGCCGAATTTCACCAGTTTCAGCAGACTGGCGCCAAACATCACCGGCACCGCCAGGAAAAAAGTATATTCCGCCGCCACTGTGCGGGACACGCCGATAAGCAAAGCGCCCACGATGGTGGCGCCGGAGCGGGAGGTGCCCGGGAAAACTGCCGCAATCACCTGGAACACGCCGATGAGCAGCGCCGTCTGATAGGTGATCTGGGACAGCTTCCGCACCCTGGGCCGCCTTCCCTTGTTCCAGTTCTCCACCACGATGAACGCCACGCCGAACACGATCAGCGCGATTGCCACGCTGGTGGGGTTGTA
>CAMWTF010000213.1 GCA_947177105.1 uncultured Lachnospiraceae bacterium
GGCGGCGGCAAAAGTGGGAGGCATCGAGGCCAATGAAAGCGCGCTGGCGGATTTTATGTATGACAACATGATGCTGGAGATGAATGTGATCCACAGCGCCTGGAAGTATGGCTGCAAAAAGTTGGAATTTCTGGGGTCCTCCTGCATTTATCCCCGATTGGCACCCCAGCCCATGCCGGAAAGCTGTCTGCTCACCAGCGAATTGGAGAAGACCAACGAAGCCTATGCTCTGGCCAAGATTTCGGGACTGAAGTACTGCGAATTTCTGAACAGGCAGCATGGGACGGATTATATCTCCGTGATGCCCACCAATCTGTACGGTCCCAATGACAATTACCATCCCACCCACAGTCATGTGCTGCCGGCGTTGATTCGGCGTTTCCATGAGGCGAAGGAGCAGGGACTTGCCCATGTAACCTGCTGGGGGGACGGCAGCGCTCTCAGGGAATTTCTCTATGTGGATGATCTGGCCGAGTTGTGTGTTTTTTTGATGAATCATTACAGCGGCAATGAGACGGTGAATGGAGGGACGGGCAAAGAACTGAGCATTCGGGAGCTCGCCCACACAGTGGCGAGGATTGTGGGCTATAAGGGAGAGATACGCTGGGATACCAGTAAGCCTAACGGGACGCCCAGAAAGCTTCTGGATGTAAGCAAGGCGACGGCGCTGGGCTGGCAGTACCACACGGAGCTGGAGGAGGGAATCCGGCTGGCATACGAGGATTTTCTGCATAATCCTATGCGGGCGGAGAGATAAGCTTGGATGCCTTGCGTTCGGACAGGTATCAACATAATCACAACAAAGGAGCCGGCTGCGCTATACAGGCCAGGCTCCTTCTTTTTTTGACTAGCGTTTCACGATATCTAAAATTTAGAGGGATTCGCCGGGGAGAGGTTCATCCCAATATTCTTCTTCATCTTCATTGTCCTCAGGCTCTAAAACGGGAGGTACAAAATCCATATTCCCGTGTTCCGATCCGGAGAGGGATGGCAGATCGACGCCGTCGCATACAGACAACATGGCCAGGTATTTTACCAGATCATGGCGGCCCTCCGGCGACAGTTCCAGAATGGCATTCATGATATCTCCGGCGGTATAGTGATCGATCAACTCGCGGGTCAGATCGTCGATGGGAGATATGTAATCCGTGCGATCCAGCAGGTAATCAGCCGATACGTGGAAATAACTGGCAAGCTTACTCAGGGTTTTCAGGTCCGGGGAATGTATGCCGTTTTCATAATTAGAGATGGTGCCCACCGACACATGCAGATATACAGCCAACTGTTTCTGGTAAATTCCCCGTTCTATCCTCAGACGGTACAGTTTTTCTCCGAAGTCCATAATCTCTCTCCTGATCTTTAGAAAGTTTCTGTGTTGAGATACATTGTATCGTATTTTTCAAAAAACAAAATAGCATTATAGAGTTTGGATAAATTTTGATTTTATGAATCGTAAAATTGAGAATGGATGAAGTGAAAAATACAAAGACGCAAAGCCTGTAATAAAGGAAACTTTTTGGAAAAAGTCTATTGACAAGCATGATTCAAAGGCATATACTTTAGTAGAATTGAAGATTGTTAATAACAGTGAGAGTGGTTGCAAGCCACTCTTTCTTGATGTTATACATCCAAACAGCTGTTGATGCATATCGCGGGCCAGCCAGAGCTTGACTCAGGCCAAACTTCAGTTATGCAGGAAAGAGGGGAACATGTCAAAGAGAGAGGCTTATGAGACCAGGACGGAGGCGTTGTTGCAGCCTATAGCTGCGGCCCAGGGCGTGGAGATCTATGATGTGGAGTATGTGAAGGAAGGCAGCGACTATTATCTGCGGGCCTATATCGACAAGGCGGAGGGAGTCAGCATCACGGATTGCGAGAATGTGAGCCGAGCCTTGTCCGATGCGCTGGATCAGGAGGATTTTATCCCTGACGCCTATATTCTGGAGGTGAGCAGTCCGGGTCTGGGACGCACATTGAAGAAAGACAGACATCTGGCCCGCAGTATCGGTCAAGAGGTAGAGATCAAGCTGTATAAGCCGCTGGAGGGAACCAAGGAGTTTTCCGGTGTGCTGAAGTCCTTTGACGATGGCAGCATTGTGATCACGGAGGATGCCGGGGATCACACTTTTGCGAGAAATGATATAGCGGTGATTCGATTGGCGCTTGACTTTTAAACAGGGATTGCCCAGGGGGGCAGAATGGAGGAAAAGTAGAAAATGAATAAGGAACTGATGGAGGCACTGGATATTCTGGAAAAGGAGAAGGAGATCAGCAAAGAGACATTGTTTGAGGCCATAGAGAACTCGCTGGTGACCGCCTGCAAGAATCATTTCGGCAAGGCGGATAATGTCAAGGTGGAGATTAACCGTGAGACCTGTGATTTCCTGTGCTATATGGAAAAGGAAGTGGTGGAGACCAGGGACGACGTGGAGGATGGTGTGCTGCAGATCGCCCTGGAGGATGCCCGGGAGCTTTCCCAGAAGGCTCAGGTGGGCGATATCCTGAATGTGGAGATCAAGTCCAAGGAGTTCGGACGTATTGCCACCCAGAATGCCAAGAATGTGATCCTGCAGAAGATCCGTGAGGAAGAGCGCAGTGTGATATATAATCAGTATTTCGAGAAGGAAAAGGATGTGGTGACCGGCGTGGTACAGCGCTACATTGGCCGGAACATCAGCATCAATCTGGGCAAGGCGGATGCCATGCTCACCGAGAGCGAGCAGGTCCGGGGGGAGGTGTTCATGCCCACGGAGCGCATCAAGGTATATGTGCTGGAAGTGAAGAACACTCCCAAGGGGCCCCGCATTAATGTAAGCCGCACCCATCCCGAGCTGGTGAAAAGGTTGTTTGAGTCCGAGGTGACGGAGATTAAGGACGGCACAGTGGAGATCATGAGTATTGCCCGTGAGGCAGGCAGCCGCACCAAGCTGGCGGTGTGGTCCCACAATCCCAACGTGGATGCGGTGGGCGCCTGCGTGGGACTCAACGGCGCCAGAGTCAACGCCATTGTGGAGGAGCTGCGGGGTGAGAAAATCGATATAGTGAACTGGGATGAGAACCCGGGCAACCTGATCCAGAATGCTTTGTCCCCGGCCAAGATTGTGGCTGTCTTTGCGGATCCTGACGAGAAGACCGCCAAGGTGGTGGTGCCGGATTATCAGCTGTCCCTGGCCATCGGCAAGGAGGGACAGAACGCCCGGCTGGCAGCCAGGCTCACCGGCTACAAGATTGATATCAAGTCAGAGACCCAGGCCAAGGATGCGCCGGGCTTCCGCTATGAGGATTACATGGACGATGAGTATGACGAGGACGAGGACTATATCGAGGAATATAACGGTGAGGACGGCGAGTATACCGGAGAATATGAGGGCGATGCCGAGGAGTACGAAGGCGGCGGAGAATATGCCGGCGACGGCGGATACCAGGAGTAAGGGGGCGGCGTGATGGCAAAGAAAGTTCCCTTGCGGCAGTGCGTCGGCTGTGGCGAGATGAAGAACAAGAGGGAAATGATAAGAGTCCTGAAAGCCACGGACGGAGCTATCTGTCTGGATGTAACAGGAAAAAAGAATGGCAGGGGTGCATATATTTGTACACAGAGAGAATGCCTGCAGAAGGCCCGCAGGAACAAAGGGCTGGAGCGTTCCTTTAAGATGAGTATTCCCGAGGATGTATATGAGACCCTGGATAAGGAGTTTAATAATATTGAGGCAAAGTAAGGTTTTATCATTGCTCGGACTGGCAATCAGAGGGCATAATTTGGTAAGCGGTGAGTTTCAGACGGAGAACGCAGTAAAGAGTGGGCACGCTATGCTGGTTATCGTGGCAGAGGATGCGTCAGCGAATACCAAAAAGTTTTTTACAGACAAGAGTTCCTATTATGGCGTTCCGATCTATCAATATGGAACCAAAGAAAATTTGGGCAGAGCCATAGGAAAGGAACAGAGGTCTTCTCTGGCAGTATGCGATGCAGGTTTGGCACAGGCGGTTATAAAGGCACTGGAGGGTGAAGGTGTCTGCCAGGTAAAGGGAGGTAGTGAGCATGGCAAAAATGAAGGTACATGAGTTAGCGAAGGAAGTAAACAGGTCGAGCAAAGAGATTGTGGCCTTTTTACAGGAGAAAGGAATAGAAGCCAAGGCGGCCAACAGTTCCGTGGAGGAAGCCAATGTGGAATTGGTGAGAAAGGCTTTTGGCGGAAAGGGAGATACACAGGTGGGAGAGACTCGTGAGAAAACCTCGGAGGAGGTAAAAAAGGAGAAGGCCGCGTCGGAAAAGACTCCGGCGGCTCCCAAAGCGGAAGTGAAAGCGGGGACTGCGCCAACGGCAGCGTCAGTTACCGTTTCCGAGACCAGGGAGAAGTCTGAAAAGCAGACAGAGAAGCAGGCGGCTCCAAAAAAGAAGAGCAAAATTATCGTTGTCAGCAATCCGCAAAATTCTAAGATGTCGGGACAGCGGTCAAAGGGGAATGGACAGCAGGGACAGAACAGATCCGGACAGGGCAGTCGTAATGGTCAAAACGGGCAAAACAGTCAAAACAGTCAAAAAGGTGGCAATGGCGGCAGGCCCGCCCCCAGGACACCCATAAAGCCGCTGACCCCGCCGTCGCCTACCCCCAGTGTGCAGATGGTGACCATGAAACCCCAGCCCAAGCCCAAGCAGCCCAAGGAGGAGCAGGCGGTGGAGAAACCGGCGGCAGTGCAGAATACGGTTCAGGAAACTGCCCAGGGGACTACGCAAGGAGCTTCGCAGGGGACTACACAGGGGACTTCGCCCCAGAAGCCTGCACCAGAGAAAGCGGCGGGTAAACCGCTGCAGGAGCGCAGGCCGGAGCAGGCTGGTTCTGGCAGGGAGCAGGGCAGAGGTTTTGACAGAAGTACGGATGCCCGTTCGGATAGAAATTCCGACAGAGGCAGGGAACTTCGTTCTGAACGAAACGCTGACAGAGGTACAGACAGGAATGCCGAGCGTGGCAATCGCGGCAATAATGATCGCCGAGACGGCGGCTATCAGGGCAGCCGCGACGGCCAGAGAAGCGGCTATCAGGGCAATCGCGACGGTCAGAGAGGCGGCGGTTACCAGGGCAATAGCGCCGGGCAGCGCAGCGGCCAGGGTGGGCGGGACGGCCAGACCAGAGACGGCTATCAGGG
>CAMWTF010000214.1 GCA_947177105.1 uncultured Lachnospiraceae bacterium
GGATATACATGATCGAGAAAATAAAGGGATTAATGAAAAAATATGAGGAAATGATCGCCTATCTAATCGTGGGAGTGCTGACCACTCTTGTGTCCTGGGGAGCCATGTATCTGGCCAGCTGGCTGCTGTTTGACAATCCCCTGCATCCCACCGCTTTCCAGAATGCCGTGATGAGTTCGGTGAACTGGGTGGCGGGCGTGACCTTTGCCTACTTTACCAACAGGCGCTTTGTGTTTAAGAGCCATGAACCTATGCTGAAGGAAATTCCAAAGTTTGTGCTCTCCAGAGTGTCCACCTTTATACTGGATTTGGCGATCCGTCAACTCTTTGGCGCGCTGGGAATCAACACCTATATAACCACTTTTGTATCGGCAGTGCTGGTGTTTATCGGCAACTACGTATTGAGCAAGCTGCTGGTATTCCAGAAAGGAAAATCGAACCGTTCAGAAGTATAAAAAATCCCGGCAGTGGGAAATCCAACTGCCGGGATTTTCATATCCTCATAAATTATACCTTGTAGGGATCGGTGTTATAGGGATCCTGCCCCTGTTCAGAGAAGGCGCCCGCAAAGCCCTGGGTCTGATTAATCTCAGCTTCTTTCTGGCGGCGCAAACGGGTAAACTCATCATAATTCTTATTGAACAGATTCTTTAGCTGATCGCTGTAGCCGAAGATTCCGGCAGGGCATTTCCTGTTCAACTCGTCTATCACCTGATCACAGGCGGTCTTGCTGGGCATGGTCAGCTGGTGCTGCTTCTTGTCTTCCGTGTACAGTAAAATGGAGTAAGAAGTGCTGACGGTGCGGCCATATTTTTGGTGGTTGACCTGATGGGTGTAAGCCCATGCTACCTGGCGAAGAGCGAAGACATCGGTCTTGGCGCCGCTGCAGTCAAACAGATAGTTGCGGCCGATTCGGATGCCCTTGGTGGGTTCGGAAGCGCTCTCGTAATCTGCGTCCGCACGTTCCAGTTCCATTTCACCCAGTGCCTTCAGCGCCTTCACCAGCTTTTTCTGGTAGCCGCCGGTCAGAGCCTTGATCAGCATGTATGTAGCCCACAGAAGCAGTATGACAGCCAAGCCGTTCATGGCCAGCACAAAGTCTACATGGCCTCTCTTCAGATTGTCAATTTTGATGTAGTAGGGAGCGCAGTATGCAGCAAACTCCTCGTCGGTGTAGTCCGCCTCACGGAAAAAGGAACGGTAGTACCGCAGCATCTCATCGTCCATGGGAAGGATCTGTCCTGTCACCTGCATAGTGGTATCCAGCGTTCTCAGGTCGTAAGTTTCAAAGAAATCATCACTGTTTCTGTCGATGATCTTGGCAGTGTCAAAATATCTGGACGGAACTGCCAGACCAATGAACTCCCAATACAGATCTTCATCGGTGTAGATATAGCGATCCAGGCCGCCTACCAGCACGGCGTGGTACTGCATGGAATCCCGCTCGGAAACCTTGGATCCGTTCCTGGTGGTGGTAGTGACCTCAGTGGCATAGGTGCCGAAGGACAATTCAAAGGTCATGGTGACATATTGATCTTTAAGTTCGTCAATAGACAGTTCCTCAAAAGTCACAGGTCCCTTTACCCAGGTGAAAAAATCCGGCCCGAAATATACCAACAAGGCCGCCGCCGCAATATACAGGATTATTATCCCGGGCAGCACTTTTTTTATAGAAGCACTCTTTAGTTTTTGTAACATTTCACTCTCTCCTTATATGCATTATATTTTATTGACAAGAACTTCAACCAGGCGCGCGCAGTGTCCGGCGGCTTCACGCTCAAAGGTGGGATAATCCATCTCTGCGCTGTCGTCCGCTTTGTCGGAGATGGCGCGGATCACCACAAAGGGAAGCCCGTTCAAGTAGGAAGCATGGGCGATGGCGGCCCCCTCCATCTCTGTGCAGTCTGCGTGAAATTCTGCAATCAATCGTTCTTTTATCTCTTTGCCGGAGATGAACTGATCTCCGCTGACAATGCGGCCTACCGCAGTGTGTAATCCAGGGTTGGCCTCCTCACAGGAACTGAGAGCCAGGCGGATCATGGATTCATCCCCGGGAAAAGCCAGGGTGTCAAGCTGGGGAACCTGCCCCAGGGCATAGCCAAATACACGTACATCCATGTCGTGGTGGATCACGTCGCGGGAGATGACGATATCCCCGATGTCCAGAGCGGCATTCAGGGAACCGGCCACACCGGTATTGATCACATGGGTAACCTCGAATCGGTCGGCCAGGATCTGCACACACATGGCGGCATTGACTTTTCCGATGCCGCAGCGGACCACCACCACCTGGGCCTGACCCAAAGTGCCCTCAAAAAATACCATGCCGGCCCGGGTGGTCTGGCCGGTGACTGTCATCTGCGCCTTCAGAGTTTCCACTTCCAGCTCCATGGCGCCGATAATGCCGATTTTACTCATTACTTACCTCCTTAATTAGAGTTTAGCATGCCTCATATGTACACTTTATTCCGGGTAGATCAGGCGGCTGTCATCAATATGGTACAACACCTGCTCTAAGTATCTCGAAGCCAGGTAGTTAGCCATACGCAGATTCATATCCAGATAGTTGCCGCAGTCCTTGGGGGAGGCGCCGGGAACTTCTCCGCGGTAATCCCGGATAAATTCAAACATCTGAGTAACCAGAGGAACGATATCCTTAGAATGGTAATCTCCTGCCAGCAGCAGATAGAAGCCGGTGCGGCAGCCCATGGGACCGAAATAGATGGTCTTGTTCCCATAGTCCTGATGGTTGCGCAGGAATGTGGCTCCCAGATGCTCAATGGTATGTACCTCCGCCGTGTTCATAACCGGCTCATCGTTGGGGCTGGTCATGCGCAGATCGAAAGTAGTGATTACTTCCTGCCCTACCGTATCCTTGCGAGACACATAGACCCCGGGCAAAAGCCGGATATGGTCTATAGTAAAGCTTGCAATTTTTTCCATAAAGCATTGACTCCTTTCCGGGCAAAAACAATGTTTTGCGCCAAATTATAAAAAAAGCATAAACTAAATTCAGTATATACCATTTCACCATAAATTTCAAAGGTATTTTGCAAAAATAGAGGATTATTGATGGTTGGCCCGTTGGCCCGCCGGATATCCGCTTCGCCTTGTGTTTGAAGAGCTTATCTGCTATAATGTATAAAATCATGTGGGATATGCCCTCATGAGGAATATGATGATTATTGCCAAGGGTTTGGATACGGCAAAATGAGTTGAAGGGGGATACCTTGCTATGACAAATGAGGAGACCCAGAGCATGGGCATCCGATTGCTGAAGAAGGGGCAGAAAGGGTTGATTCATGCATTGTTCAGCCGTTTTGGAGTGATACTGCTGCTGTTCCTTTTGCAGGTAGCGATTCTGTTTAGTGTATTTATCTGGTTTCGGGATTTGCAGCCTTATATTTCAGGGTTGATGACGACTTTTGCCGTGGTCATGGTGCTGTATCTGCTGAACAGCCGTTATGATCCCACAGCGAAAATCACATGGCTGGTTATCATCATGCTGATGCCCGTGTTCGGCGCTTTTTTACTATGGTTTACCAAGAGCGAGATCGGTCACCGGCTGATAAAGAGGCGAGTGGATCAGATCACTAAGCAGGCAAAGGGCTGTATTCCCCAGGATGCGGAGGTTATCCGCAGGTTGGAGCAGGAAGCCCCCGGAGTGTCGGCGCTGGCGCACTATGTGGGCAGAAGCGGCTGTCATCCTGTGTTTGACGATACCGCCGTGACCTATTTTCCCGTGGGGGAAAGAAAATGGGAAGAGATGCTGCGGCAGCTGGAGAAGGCACAGCATTACATTTTTCTGGAGTACTTTATCGTGGACGAGGGTCTGATGTGGGGGAAGGTTCTGGAGATACTGAGGAAAAAGGCCGCGGAAGGCGTTGAGGTCCGTCTCATGATTGACGGTTTCTGCGAGTTCACCACCCTGTCCCACAATTATCCGGAGAAGCTGAAACAGTTGGGTATAAAGTGCAAGCTGTTTGCCCCTCTGACGCCTTTCGTATCTACCCATTACAACTACCGTGACCACCGCAAGATACTGGTTATCGACGGACATACGGCCTTTACGGGAGGGGTCAACCTGGCGGATGAGTACATCAACCACAAGAAGAAACACGGGCACTGGAAAGATACGGCTGTCATGTTGGAAGGTCAGGCGGCCCAAAGCTTTGCGCTGATGTTTCTGGAGATGTGGGGGATTGAGGAAAAGGAACTGGAATTTGAACGGTTTCTGTCTAAGGCCGCCGTTCCCCAAAAAGGGGAAAAGACCCCGGGCTATGTGATGCCTTACGGCGATTGCCCGCTGGATGAAGACCGGGTGGGGGAGAGGGTGTATATGGACATCCTGAACCGTGCCCATAAGTATGTGCATATTATGACGCCTTACCTGATTCTGGATGGGGAGATGGAGACAGCGCTGAAATTTGCCGCCGAGCGGGGAGTGGACGTGAAATTGATTTTGCCGGGCATTCCGGATAAGCGGACGGCCTATGCCCTGGCTAAATCCCATTACCGTTCTCTGCTGGATTCCGGTGTCAGGATCTATGAGTATACCCCCGGCTTTGTACATGCCAAGCTGTTTGTCAGCGATGACCAGGAAGGGGTGGTGGGCACCATCAATCTGGACTACCGCAGCCTGTACCATCATTTCGAGTGCGCTGCCTATCTTTACGGTATGCCCTGTCTGGCGGATATGGAAACAGATTATCAGGCCACGTTGGCGCAGTGCCGGACGGTGACCTATGAGACGCTGAAGGCGGAGCCCTGGAGCAGGAAGCTGCTGGGATGCATTATGAAGATAGTGGCGCCGCTGATGTAGAATATCAAGCCTGTCAGCCCGGCCCATGGGGGCGGTTTAGGAGCGCTGCCCGGCAGCAAGGGGCTGTCAGGGGTGAAATATGATCTAAATGACTTCTTAATCACGAGATTTTCTCATGGTTAGTGAAGAACTCATTTAGAGCATATTTCATGTAAGGAGGCAGACGCTATGACGAAAACCAAGATTACCCTGTAAATGGCGCTTACCGTGGAGATACGCCAATCGGGAAGTTAATGCATGACTTTTCCTGCACAGACGCAGGGGATATGTACTATGGGACACTGGCGGACAGGGTGAGATTTTTCAAAGAGAGCAAG
>CAMWTF010000215.1 GCA_947177105.1 uncultured Lachnospiraceae bacterium
CATATACACAGTAGCTCCCACCAGCGCCAGGGGAAACTTTCCACCGGCCCGCACATTGTCTGCGCCGCAGCACACCTGGAACGTGCCATGGCTGCCGGCATTCACCCGGCACACATGCAGATGGGTCTCGGGAATGGGCTCACAGGTCTCCACCAGACCCGCCACCACATTGCTGACAGCCTCTCCCACCTCATGCAGCTCCTCCACCTCGAAGCCGCAGGAAAACAACTTTTCCTCCAGTTCCTGGGGCGTCACATCTATATCCACGTAGTCTTTTAGCCAACTCAAAGGTACTAACATATTATCCCTCCATTTTCTCACTCTTAATCTATCAAAGAATGTCCTATCTGAATGAACTTGCCGCGTAAGTCCTGCATTCTTCCATCAAGCGCTGGACTTAGATCTTATCGCATCTCCTTAAGAGATGCCGGCCTTGGCCCACCGGCGCTAATTGTCGTCTATCTGCCGCAGCACCCGCAAATCGGACTCGAACAGCAGCTTAACATTGTTGATGCCGTATTTCAGCATAGCAGTACGGTCCAGGCCGATGCCGAAGGCCAGACCACTGTACTGCTCTGAGTCAATGCCGCAGTTCTCCAACACTTTTTTGTTCACAATTCCCGCACCCAGAAGTTCTATCCAGCCTGTGCCCTTACACAGCTTACAGCCCTTGCCGCCGCAGGCAAAACAACTCACGTCCACCTCCACGGAAGGCTCGGTGAAGGGAAAGTAGGAGGGACGCAGACGGGTGATAGTCTCCTCCCCGAAAATCTTTTTCACAAAAATATCCAGCATACCTTTCAGATCACAAAGGGTAATCCTCTTGTCCACCACCAGCCCCTCCATCTGGTGAAACATGGGGGAGTGAGTGGCATCATCATCCGACCGGAATACCTTGCCCGGTGCAGCGATAATCTTGATGGGAGGCTTTTTCTTCTCCATGGTGTGGATCTGGGCCGCGCTGGTCTGGGTGGCCAGCAAAAATTCCGGGGACAGATAAAAGGTATCCTGCATGTCCCTGGCGGGATGGTCCTTGGGTATATTCAGCGCCTCAAAGTTGTAATAATCTTTCTCTATCTCTCTGGTTTGAGCCACTTCAAAGCCCATACCTACAAAAATGTCCATCAGCTGGTTACGGATCTGGGTGACGGGATGCAGATTCCCCGTACCCACGCCCTGGGCAGGCATAGTCACATCTATGCGCTCGGACTCATAGCGCCTCTGCAGTTCCCTCTCCTTCATCTTCTCGTCCAGCTCCGCAAAGCGCTGCTGGGCCCACTCCTTCAGTTCGTTGACGCTTTTGCCGAAGCTGGCCCGCTCCTCCGGCGCAATACTCTTCATCTCCTTCATCAGCTGGCCGATCTTGCCGGTCTTGGAATCCAGAAACTGTTTGCGGAGTTCAAACGCCTCCGCCCTGGAGTTCGCACGCTCTTTCATGCCGTCCAGAATCTCCTGCCTGATACTCGCTAATCTGTCACTCATGCCTATGTCCTCCTAATTTATACTGACGGTCACTCAAACCTGCCAGGCAACCCGACTCACAAGCAAAAGATTACAGGCTCATTGCGGCAAATTTCATTGCTCGTGAGTATAAGTTCCATATGGTTCGCTGCTTTTGGGCGCATAAAAAGTCCCATGCACAGTCTTCTGCGCATGGGACGAAATCTGCTTTCCGCGGTACCACCCATATTCCCCACCCGGTACGGACAGGACTCTCTGATACGCCTAACGTGCGCCTACGGCCAAAGCTACTGCCTGTTTCACAAAAACAGGATTCACCCCGGCAGCTCTGGTGGGAAATTCACGCTGTCATCTGAACGCAGGGAAACTTACAGCCGGTGGCTCCCCCTCTCTGTGCGAAAATGACGCCCTACTATGCACCTTCATCGCCTTTAAACTCTTACTGTGACTATTTTAGTGGCTTTCCTGTAAAATGTCAAGCTGTTTTTATCCCACCGGCTCATTCACCTCTCAAAGTCAAATAGTTCATCAAAATCTATCTGAATATGGGGAAATGAAATAATATGAAGCTTCTCCTTATTCTTTTCGGATATAGTGTCATAGAGTTCATATTTCTGTCCGGCATCGTCCAACATGAATATCTCCACCCTGCGCTGCCGCCAGTCCACCAGCCAATACTCCTGAACACCTATCAGCTCATAAAGACGGAATTTTTCTCCTCTGTCCATTTCTTCCGTAGACTGTGACAATACCTCCGCCACAAAGCGGGGAACATCCGTATACGCCAGCTTTTTTCGGGATCTGTTACCGCATAAAATAGAAATGTCCGGCTCCCTGAATTGCTGCTGGCCATCCTTAACATCCTCCGGCCACATGTATTTCGCTTCACGCATGGCCATGCACAGACTTGCCTTTAAGCTTTTTCTTACCATCGCTATAAAATTGTCCATAACATCCCTGTGCTCGGGATACATGTTTCCCAAACCCATTTCCGTGAACATACATAATCTCCTTATTCCTAAGCCGCCTATGCATCTATGTGTCCCTGCCCGTTTATCCCCCTAACCTCTTCCCTGCATAATGCGGCTCGCGCCAAGCTTACTCCTCCAGGCTCTCCAGCTGCCGTCCCCTGCGGTCCAGCAGCACCTTGTTCACAGGATTGAAAAAACAATTCAGGTAGGCCCCCACCAGGATGATATACATGCAGAAATACATCCAGATCATGGCTATGATGATCAGGGACAGGCTCCCGTAGATGCTGAAGGAATTGCTGTAATTCAGGTAAACGGAGAACCCCCAGGAGAAAATACTCCACACCACAGCCGTAAAGCTGGCTCCCGGAATCTGTTCCCTGAAGCACAGTTTTTTGCTGGGCACATAGGTGTATACTGCTGCGAACAGCAAGGTCAGCACCACCCAGGAAAAGATAAAGCGCAGATTCACAATCAGGGAAAACAGCAGCTTCAGCTGGGGAATCCTGGCCAGCACCACGTCCACCAGCTTGCTGCCCAGCACCATAATCACCAGAGATATCACAGTGGCAATCAGCATCACCACCGTATAGAACGCCGCAATAAAGCGCACCACAAAATAATTCCGGCGTTCCTGCACATCATTGATGGCGTTCAGCCCGCCCATCAGGGCCATCAGCCCCTTGGCGGCGGTCCAGATCATAACCAGCGCCGCCAGGGGCAGAATGGTGGATGCCCTCTGGTATACATCCCTGATCAGTTCCGTCACCATGGAGTCAATCTGATCCGGAGTCACCTCCGTGATAGCCTGGGTCAGGTTCTCCTCCGTCAGCGGCGTGTAGGGAATCATGGTACAGATCACCATCAACATGGGCACCAGGGACAGAAAGATAAAGAACGCTGTGCTGGACGCATAGGCGCTGATATTTTTTTCACTCATCTTATTGTTGAAATGTATGCCTATCTTAATCAGCTTCCGTATCATCATAGATCTCCTTCACGCTGCAGCCCTCATAAAAAAACCGCAGTATATCCCCGGCGCCATATCCTTCCGCCGCCATGGAGCGGGCGCCGTTCTGGCTCATGCCCACGCCATGGCCGAAGCCGCCGCCGGTCAGATTATATCCTACCACAACCTCCCCCTCCCTGGCAATCTCTATTGTAAAAAACGCGCTGGGCAGCAATGTCCCCATGGCCACCTGACTGCCGTCCTGACGCCGCACCTTGGTTTCGCCGTCGCACAATACATATCGGATACTATGCTCGGAAATCACTTTATATGTATCCCTGTCCGTCTCTATCAGCAATTCGTCCGCCACACCTCCGGCTCCCCGGGTTAGAATGGTCAGATTGCGTATCTCCTTGAATGTTCCGATGGGACTGCTGACATAGTCCTCCCCGTCCTGCGTCAATACCAGCTTGTCATTGGCCTCATAGCGGCTTTGCAGCTGCCGCAGTACTTTGTCGGGATCCAGTTTTTTTACCGTATAAGTCCAGCGGTACCACCCTTCCCCGGCCTCAAAGTCCCCGGGATCGGCGCTGCGGATGGCTGCCGCGAAAATATCCTCCTGGGTCAGATCCTCCGGTTCCACAGCCTCTGCCGCCGTCTCCAGGGCCCCTTCTCCCGCCAGTACCCGGCTCATCTCCTCCCGGCTCAGATGCCTGGGTACGATATAGCCGTAACTGTCCGCGCTGCTGGTCTTCCACACATGGGCGTCACTGCCGTAGCCCCAGGAAGTGGAATAGTAATAGGTCTCCGCCGGGGTCACCCCGTCCTCCCGCATCAGCAGCTGTCCAAAGGTGGCTTTCACCGCGGCGGTGGCCGCCTCCTGCTCCAGAATATTGTTGTACACCTGGTAGGAGGAGCTGTCGTCCACATGGGCCCCCAATGCCTCATAACCTGCGCGCTGCATATGGGTATAGGCGTAGGTTCGGGCACAGATAGCCTGGGCCATCAGCGCCTCCTGGGGATAGGAAGCCGGCATCTCGCTGGGCACCACGCTATAGAGGTATTCCTCCAAAGGCAGTTCATTGACCAGCGCGATCCCCTCCTCCGTCCACAACAGTTCCAGGCTGCCCCGGTATGCCGGTATACCCTGGCTGCGGTGAATGCTCTGTACAATGACCTTGCCGGTCCTGGCCGTGGGGGTCACCACCAGCCTGGTTCCCCACCGGGCAGTCAGTTCTGTGCTCTCCCCCGTCTCCATATCCGAAGTCTGACCCGGCCAAACTCCGGCGATATTGCCCAAATCGGTAGCCGGAAACGTGATTTCCAAACTCTCCCCGGCAGAATAACTCATGACCGTATCCTGGAACTCGCCGGTGTGCAGCACTTGTACGGTATAATCCGTGTCACAGGTCAATTCCACCCGCTCATGGTAAATCCCCTGATAATCACTATTTTTCAGCAGCACCCGGATGGTCTCCATGGCCTCCTCCCGGGCCAGCAGTATGGCGCAGATTTGCCCCTCCTCCAGACAGAAATCCGCAAAATCATAGCCTATGCGCAGATCCCGGTAAGTGACAGGCGCAAGTTCCCGGTACAGCCGATATCCCTGTACATCTTCGGTAAATTCCAGTCTGCCCTGGCCTTCCAGCCATACACCGTCCTGATCCGCCGCCAGCACTTTGCCGCCGACTTTCCGGGACTTGACGCTGACCCCTGTAACCAGGCCGTCCGTCAGTTCCAGATGCGCAACATTT
>CAMWTF010000216.1 GCA_947177105.1 uncultured Lachnospiraceae bacterium
ATATTATTTTAAGGGTGTTATGTCCATCAATGACATCCAGGTTCTTTTAAAGCCTATTACCGACAAGTACTTTGGGCAAAAGGGGACATTTGACCTGGAGGCTGTGTATCGGGAAGTCTTTGGCATGGAGAAGGAGGAGGTGGAGCTGCTGAAGGAGGATGTGAGGCGCAATTACTTAAAGGCCCAGCAGACTTTTCAGGGGGCGCCCCAGGAGGATCAGGATTTCCTTCAAAAATTTTCCTTTATCTGTCTGCTCAGTTTTGATGTGTACGTGAAGAAGCTGATGATTGAAAAGATGGTGGACGACCTGGCGGGTCATGGGGCGGCGCCGGAAAAAGGAGCTAAAAAAGCAGTGGATCCCCGGACGGCGCACTGAACCGTATATGACGGCAGGGAATGTGCAAAACACGCAATAAGGAGAAAAAAGAATGACCTATGTGATGGATATGCATACTCACACCATAGCCAGCGGCCATGCCTACAGCACCCTGCAGGAAAACATTGCGGCGGCTAAGGAAAAGGGACTGAAGTTTTTGGGTCTCAGCGAGCATGGGCCTGCCATGGTGGGCGGTCCCAAGCCAATATTTTTTCAGAACTATAAGATCATCCCCAGAGAGTATGGGGACTTGAGGCTCTTTTGTGGAATAGAGGCCAATATTACGGACTATGAGGGGCATCTGGATCTGGATGCCTTTACGCTGTCCAGAATGGACTATTGCATTGCCAGTATGCATACCCTGATTGTGCCCCCGGGATCCGCCAAAGAGAATACCCGGGCGGCGATCCGTGCCATGGAGAATCCTCTGGTAAAGATTCTTGGACACCCGGATGATTCCCGTTATCCTATGGATTACGAGGAACTGGTCAAGGCGGCGGTCCAGCTGCATGTGGCTCTGGAGGTGAACAATTCCTCCCTTCATCCCCTGGCGTCCAGACAGGGAGCCAGAGAGAACATCCATACTTTGCTGGAAACCTGCCTGCGGCACGGCGCCAGCGTAATCCTGGGGACGGACAGTCACGTCTGCTCGTCAGTGGGGGACTTCACCCAGGCGGATCAGCTGATTCGGGAGGTGGATTTTCCCCGGGAACTGATTATCAATACAGACCCCGCCCGAATCGGGGAAGTGGTAAATATTTCCGAACAGTGCGCCGTGCCATGTCCGGGTGACTGAAGCGGCCGAATATGGAGCAATGGGTTGTGTGCCGGCAGGGGATATGCAAAACTATATAAAGGAGGACTATTATCATGAAGGACCAAAATTGTGGATACTGTATGAGGGGCGAGCTGTTGGAGAAGTTTGGCATTTTTATCTGTGATCTCCAGGTCAGCAGCCTTATTCTGTTCAAGGAGCAAAGCAAGCCGGGCAGGTGTATCGTGGCCTACAAGGACCATGTCAGTGAGATTGTGGATATCAGCGAAAAGGAGCGGAACCTGTTCATGGCGGATGTGGCCCGCGCGGCCAATGCCATCCATAAGGCGTTTCACCCGGACAAGCTGAACTACGGCGCATATGGCGACACGGGGTGCCATCTGCACATGCATCTTTGCCCCAAGTACGAGGGCGGCGATGAGTGGGGCGGTACTTTCCAGATGAATCCTGGCAAGGTATATCTGACAGAGGCGGAGTATGAAGAGATGATCCGCAAGATCAGGGAAAATCTGTAAAACTATACTCACGAGCGATGAAATATGCCGCAATGTCCCTGAAATCTTTTGCTCGTGAATCG
This sequence comes from uncultured Lachnospiraceae bacterium, assembly GCA_947177105.1. Lineage (GTDB taxonomy): Bacteria > Bacillota > Clostridia > Lachnospirales > Lachnospiraceae > Acetatifactor. The sequence goes on from CAMWTF010000216.1 coordinate 1,729, forward strand.
GGTTACTTGACAGATTTTAGTGACCGTTAGTATAAATAGCAGGACGATATGGATGGAAACTGTCATGAAAAAGGGATGGATACCGGCAATACTTGTGTCTATGGCGGTGCTGGCACTGCTGCTTATGAATACATATGGACAGCAGAAGCTGCATATAGGGCTGGAGATGGAGGGTACGTCGGCGGGAGATGCCTGGCGGAGCTACTCGCCGCATCTGGTTTTGCCCCAAGGGGAGTACCGGCTGCTGGTCAGTGGTTACGACTCTGTGGTGGTGCGCAGCAGTGAGGGTAATCTGCTGGGGGCCGGCAATGCACAGGAGCCGTTTTTGATCCGCCTGGAGAAGGACGAGAGCGATGTTATCTTCTATGGCTGGCAGGAGGGTGTGCTGGTATCCCTAGAACTGGAACGACTGCACGGCGGTCCAATCTATAGTGACGGTTTTCTGTTGAGTCTCGGGATTTCTGCAATGGTGCTGGCTATAGGTTTGGCACGGTGGCAGATCCTGAAGCTACGGCAGCACAGAGATGGGACAGGGCATGGAACCGAGGGAACCTCCGAGGAAGCAGGGACTCGGGTTTTTGTTTTTTGCGTCCTGCTGGGTGTCACAGTGCTGGCCAGCTATCCCCTTTTCTATGGCATGGTGGGGCCGGGGCATGACCTGAATTTCCATCTGTACCGTATAGAAGGAATCAAGGACGGCCTGCTGTCGGGCCAGTTTCCGGTAAGGCTGCATCCTACTCATAACAACGGTTACGGATATATCTCGTCCAGTGTATATCCTGAGCTTTTTTTGTATTTTCCGGCATTTCTGCGGATCCTGGGGGCGTCTCCCGTGATGGCGTACCACGTTTTTCTGGTTCTGGTGAATGGCATGACGGCGTGGGTCATGTATATCTGCGCAAAGGGAATTTCCCGCTCCCGCTATGCGGGGGTTCTGGCTTCCGTCCTATACACCCTGTCAACCTGGCGGGTCATCAATCTCTATCACAGAGCGGCCATCGGCGAGGCTTTGGCTATGCTATTTTTTCCTGTGCTTATATACGGACTGTACCTGCTGTTGGCCGGGGATCACCGAAAATGGTGGGTGCTGGCCCTGGGCTGCAGCGGCATCCTCCAGTCTCATGTTATCAGCACGGTATTTGCGGTTCTCACCATTGTGGTGACGGTGGCGATTTATTACAGAGAATTTCTGAAAAAGCAGCGCTTTATGGGCTTTGTGAAGGCGGGAGCGCTCACTTTGTTATTGAATCTATGGTATCTGGCAGCCTTTCTGACCTACTATCTGGGAGAGGATCTGTCCATTAAGCACACCCCGGAAAATACGGAATTTTACCAGAACGCCATCTTTCCTACGGAACTGTTTAATATCTTCAACACCAGCTTCGGACATTCCCAGCTGCTGGAGCAAGGGTTACAAGGCAATATGTCCCTGTCGCTGGGCGTAGGGGTTACCGGCGCGCTGGCGATCTGCGGGGGATATTTTCTTTTTGGAAAAAAAGAGGATGACGCCGGAAGGCGGTTTTATGGTGTAATAACAGGAATGGGGTGTGTGCTGCTCTTCATGGCCAGCACCCTGTTTCCCTGGCAGCTGCTGCAGCGTATCCCTCTGATTAATGCCTTCTGTGGGACGGTGCAAATGCCCTGGCGGTTTTTGAGTCTGTCTTCATCCATGTTCTGCATAGCGGCGGCGGGCATTCTGGCCCGGCGCAGAAGCCGGGAGCGGAAGGTTACGGCCCTGGTGGCCCTGGGTGTGTGCAGCCTGGCTTTCATCCAGTGGGGAACCGCCTATACGACACAGCTGGGAGCGGCGCTGAAGCCGGGAAGAGCGGTGGACACCTACGCCAGTGTGGGATACGACAATGAATATTTTCTGCTGGGGACGGATAAGGACAGCCTGACAGCGGACCGCTATATCACCGGGGGCAGCGTGGAATTAACCGGCTACTACAAGCGCGGAACCCGGATCCGTCTGCAAATGCAGAATGCCCATGCAGGGGATTGGGTGGAGGTCCCCCTGCTGTACTATGGAGGTTATGAGGCCAGGGACAGCCAGGGACGCCGCCTGGAGGTGAAGGATGGTGACAACCATGTGGTGAGGATTTGTCTGCAGAATGGGGCGGCATGGGTGGAACTGCGGTATAAAGGGTTTTGGTATTTCCGTGCGGCGGAACTGGTTTCAGGATTGACATTGGGGGCTTGCGGGATATGTTGGTGGAAAAAGAAGGTGAAGAGAGAAGGATAGACCAGTGCGGCTGGGGCGGAGGCAGGGCCGGGCTTGCCTTGGTGGTCATCGCCCTGGCCGCGCTGCTCTGCGAGATCTTTCTCTTCAATTATAAACATTGGGAGTCCTGTCTGTATGAGCCCGTGGAGAACGTGACATGCAGTCTCCAGGGGCTGGATATTGTGGAGGGCCGTTATGTGATAAGCGGGGAGGAGGCGGTGATAGAGTTCTCGGACATCCCCGGACAGGCGGCGTATCTGTCCCTTGTCCTGGAGGCCGGACAACAGGCGGAGATTGGGGTGGCGGCGATAGACGAGGCCAATGCCTCCTATCTGCAGGCGCCCGCCCGGACCGTCAGAGGGGATGTGGAGCGAAGCCAATATCTGCGGCTGCATTTCGGCGATGACGTACAGCGGCTCAGGGTGGTGATCCGGGGGCTGCAGGGGAGCAGTATTGCCCGGGATGCCATAAAAATCAATGCTGTCGTCCCCCTTTTCTTTTCCTGGCAGCGATATCTGCTGCTGACTGCCGGGGGGTGCTGTCTGTATCTGCTGCGCCCCGGCAGTCGCTGTTATGGGATGCGGACGGATCTGACCAAAAGGAGGCAATGGCTGCTCACGGCGACATGTATTGTATTGCAGCTACTCTTTTTTCACAGGATGCTGCAGTGGAACACGGGAGCGCTGGCCTGGCCGGAGTATATGGAGCATCACCAGCAGTATTATCGGTTGACGGAGGCGCTGCTTGAGGGCCGTGTGGACCTGGGGGAGGCAGTTTCCCTGCAGGGGGTGACCAATCCCTACGATCCGGCGGCCAGAGCGGCGGCGGGCCTGGACTACGGGGATTTCAAGTGGGACCACGCCTACTATGACGGCTTTTATTATGTGTATTTCGGCATAGCGCCCGTGCTGCTATTTTATCTGCCCTGTTATGTGCTCACCGGCAGGCACCTGCCCCATGTGGACTGCATTTTTCTGCTGGGAGCCCTGTTGATGGCCGGGATTGCCTTTCTGCTGTGGCAGATGGTTCGAAGATGGTTTCCTAAAACGCCCTATGTGCTGTACCTGTTGCTGACGGTGACTATGGGGGCGGCATCCTGTCTGGGGTATGCGGTCTATAAACCGGATTTGTACCTGGTGCCGATTTTGGCAGGAATTGTCTGCGGCGTATGGGGGCTGGC
>CAMWTF010000217.1 GCA_947177105.1 uncultured Lachnospiraceae bacterium
GGGTAGGGAGTCCCTGGACAGCCCGGTGGTAGATTTTGGACGAATCAGACGGTTTTACAGTGAGGCCCCATACGAAAATCCGGCCGCTGTCAAGGATGTGGAGCAGTTTGAGAGAAAGTTGGAACAACTTGGGCGTTTTTCTCTGGAATTGGGAATCACCTTTATACGCAGGGGCTTTGGATACGAGGATTATCTGCGCCGGAGGGCCGGGAACAACAGGGAACTGCTGGAGAACTGGCTGGAGGTTCTGGACTGGCTGGAGGAGGATTGCAGGGGACATGAAACCTTTGAGAGGTGGGTGCAATATCAGGAGCAGGCAGCCATTCGGCTGTCGCAGGAAGGCACTGGCGAAAGTACACAGAAAAAAGGCATACATATGCTGACTATGCATGCCGCCAAGGGTCTGGAATATGATCGGGTATTTCTGATGGATGTCAACGAGGGAAATATCCCGAAGTTAAAAAGGGGCAAGGTTGTTACCGAGGTTCTTCTGGAAGAGGAGAGAAGGCTTCTGTATGTGGGAATGACCCGTGCCCGGGACAGACTGGAAATCTTGTACCAGACCGGAACAAAGGAACATCCCAAGCTGCCTTCCGCTTTCCTGCAGCCCTTGCTGGAACGCGGGAAGAAAAACTACTCTTCATCCGGCAAGATCTCGTCAAACTCCTGATTGTCCAGAAACTCATCAAAGGCGTCGGCCACTTTTTCGTATTCCTCGTCGCTGTCGATATAGTCCAACTCAGGTTCTTCGTTGGGATCATCGGGATTCTCGCTGTAGCGGTAGAACCATACTTCACCATCCTGATTCTCTCCTTTTTCATCCAGGGGCAGCAGTACGATATAGTCCTGTCCTTCCACCTCCAGAATCGTGATAACGGCGCAGGTCACATCCTGACCATTGTCCAAAGACAGTTCCACGGTCATCTCCTCAAGGGGTTCTTCGTTTTTGGCCATAATAAATATCCTCTCTTTCTGTAATGACGTATAGTAAGCTATAGGCTTATTGTACAATATTGTTTTTTTTATTGCAACAAGATTTACATATGGAAAGAAAAAGGCTATAATTAGTATATAAAGAAACTTTATACTACATAACGCCAGAATTTACCGTACTGCATTGGTTAAACGTATATGGCTGGCGTTATGTAGTCAGGTTACTCAGAAATTTTAACTGTTAAGCAGTATAAACAGTAATTGCCCGAACGGTAATGCATATAAGGAACTTAGATGTAAAGATTTATTCTTTAACAGTTCCTAAGCGCTTGGAGAATTTCAGGACATCAAAGCACGGAGATTACACTGTCGTAAAACTGTGCTGAAAGGGCGGTTACAGGACTTGAAATAGTAGGAGAGGAAAACATGGGCGAAATGACATATTTGAATTTTCCGTTCCCCTACGGGGCCTATCCCCTTGGACAGGAAATGAACGGCATCAGGGTTTCTTTTCCCTCTCAAGAGGAAGATTGCGGTGTGCTGATCTACCGGAGAGGGAGCGGCAGACTCCTTAGAAAGCATTCTTTCCGACCTCAGGACAGGCTGGGCAGCATTCGATATGGCGTAATCACGGGTTTTCCCGTAGAGCGGATTAGCTATTTATTTTATAGTGGGGACAAAGTTTTCCCTGACCGCTGGGCCCGTGCTTATGAGCTCAAGGGAAAATACGTCACTCCCCGCAGTCCCATGGATTACCGGGCGGTGATTGACGATGCCCCCTATGACTGGGGGGAGGATGCCTGTCCCAGAATCCCTTATGAGGATGCCGTCTGTTATGGTATGCATGTCAGGGGCTTTACCATGCATAGCTCCTCTGGTGTCAGGGCCAGAGGGACATTTGCGGGAATTGGGGAAAAGCTGGATTATCTGCAGCAGCTGGGGATCACCACAATAGAACTGCAGCCGATCTATGAGCAGATAGAGCTTGGGCGGAGCCAGTGGGATAGCATGGAGGCGCTGCAGCAGCGCAGGGAAGGCGAGTTCCCAAATCAGCTTGAACTGTCCAAACAATTCGAGTTGTCAACACAACTCGAGTTGTCAAAACAACTCAAGTTGTCTGAACAACGCAAGTTGTCCCAACAGCATAAGTTGTCTGGGAAACTTATGTTGCCTGAGCAACTCGGGGTACACATGCAGCTCGGCCAAAATGGGGTGCAGGCGCAGCTTCGACTAAATTATTGGGGATATCAGGAGGGGTATTACTATGCCCCCAAGAGCAGCTATGGGGCCTCGAAGGATGCCGCTGCGGAACTGAAGGATCTTGTGAAGGCGCTGCACGCCAGGGGAATGGAGATGATCTTACAGTTCTACTTTCCGGATAACATTCCCACAGATGAGGTTCTGAATGTGCTGCGGTACTGGAGCTGGGCCTATCATGTGGACGGCTTTCACCTGATGGGGGGCACGTTACAGATTCGTGCGATTGCGGCGGACCCGGCCCTAAGCGACAGAAAGCTTTGGTATTATGACTTCCCTACAGAACAGATCTACGGCTATGAAAAAGTACCGGCCTATCGGAACCTGGCTGTCTACAATGATGGATACCAGCAGGAAATGAGACGGTTTCTGAAGGGGGACGAGGGAATGCTGTACACAGTGATGCAGAGGATGCGCTGCAATCCCCGCCAGAAGGGCGTGATCAACTATCTCACGGACTACGCCGGTTTTACCATGATGGATCTGGTATCCTATGACAGAAAACACAATGAGGACAACGGGGAGAATAACAGGGATGGCAATGACTGTAACTACAGCTGGAACTGTGGCGTGGAAGGGCCCTCCCGCAAAAAACAGGTACAGGCTCTGCGTGTGAAGCAGTTGCGCAATGCCTTTGCCTTATTGATGCTGTCCCAGGGAACCCCCTATTTTTTTATGGGAGATGAGTTTGGACGGACCCAGAAGGGCAATAACAATCCTTATTGTCAGGATAACGCAGTGACTTGGGTAAACTGGGGAGATCTGGAGAAGAGGAGAGATCTGTATACCTATGTGCAGGAACTGATTCGCCTGCGCAGGCAGCATAGTATCTTTCACCTGGAACAGGAGTGCCGGTTGATGGATTATCTCCGCTGCGGGAGCCCGGATCTGTCCTATCACGGAACGGAGGCATGGAGGCCCGCCTGGGAACCCTATAACCGCCATATAGGTATTCTGTTAAACGGCGCTTATGGCAGGGAGAAGGAGGAGGGTTGCTGGTATATCGCAGTCAATATGCATTGGGAAAGCCATGATTTCGCGCTGCCCAAGCTTCCCAAGGGACAGAACTGGAGAAAGGTGCTTTGCACGGATCCGGAGGACAAGCCACAGGAAGATCGGATGGACAAAGAAGGGCAGACTCTAAGGACGCCCCCCAGGAGCATTGCTATATATTATAGTGGAAATAGACAGGCAGATTAGTCACAATAACACCTCTGCGGCATAAGATAAAGTAACAAAGACGGATAGGAAGCATAGCATATGAATTGTCTGATTATCCTGTTGCTGCTGGCTTGCGGAGGCTGCCAGAACGGCTGTGGCTGTGGATGTGGCAGAAGCGGTAATAGCTGCTGCCAGAGGGATCGGGACTGTGACTGTGACGACGACTGTTCCTGCATGAGGGAGAGTCGCGGAAATGTGAGATGCTCCGGGATACCAGAGGAGCATGACCACCATGACCACCATGATCATCATGACCACCATGATCATCATGACCACCATGATCATCATGACCATCATGATCATCACGATCATGACTGCAGACAGGGGGGACCATCCGCATGGAACAATTTCCCCAGCATTTCCAGCGGTGAGAGCTGCGGCTGCGACGCAGAGTAAATGCCCTGAAAAAGGTTAAATAGTGCAAAAGCCCGCCATGACCGGTCGGGCTTTTGTCTTGTCTTTTCAGAGGCTTTGTGCTATAATTCGGATGAAGTGCTGTAAAGAAACGACTTGGAGGAGGTATGTGGCTATGGCGAAAGAGAAATATGTTGCGTATGTATCCACCTATACAATGGGGGACAGCCATGGTATCAGAGTGTATGATGTAGATATGGAGAAGGGACGTTTCACGGAGAAGGACAAGGTGGAGATTACCAATTCCTCTTATGTGACCATCTCCCACAACGGCAAATGTTTGTATTCTATTACGGATTTTGGCGTGGAGGCATATACCATTATGAAGGACGGCAGTCTGGAACTGCTGAATTTTGCGCCCATCAACGGGATGCGGGGCTGCTATCTTTCCACGGATTATACGGACAAGTACCTTTTCGTGGCCGGATATCACGACGGCAAACTGACGGTACTGCGGGTTGAAGACGACGGTTCCGTCGGCGCCATCACCGATGAAATATATCACAAGGGTATGGGCAGCCTGTCGGAGCGGAATTTCCGTCCCCACATCAACTGCGCCCGCATGACCCACGACAACAAATATCTGTTGGTGGCGGATCAGGGGATGGATCATGTGAATGTGTACGCTTTTAATCTGCGCAGCGGTACATTGCGGATTGCGGACGTGATCCGCAGCGAGATGGAGGCGGCGCCCAGGCATATCAAAATTTCTCAGGATGGCCGGTATATCTATATTGTGCATGAGTGGAAGTGCTGTGTGGATGTATATTCCTACGAGGACAGGGATGGTGTGCCCTATTTCAGCAAGATTCAGAGCATCCCTACGGTAAATGAGGATGCCACCCAGGGAAGCGCCGCCAGCGCGCTGAGTTTTTCCGTGGATTATAATTATCTGCTCAGTTCCAATGCGGGGGACAATTCCGTGATCCTGTACAATGTGAATAAGGAGGATGGACTGCTGACCAAGAACTTCTGTCTGCCAATCAGCGGCGAGTTTCCCAAGGACGCGGATATCTTCCCGAACAACAAGTTCGTAGTGTCCCTGAACCATGAGTCAGGAACGTTGACTTTCTTTAAGATTGATACAAAAAACGGGACTATGGCTATGAATGGGGCGCCGATGAAGCTGGCGGCGCCTAACTCCATTATTTTCCATAAGCTGACATGATGGTGAGGACTCGGACGCTGCTGTTCTATTATACTACATAACGCCAGAATTTACCGCGCTGCACTGGTTAAACGTATATGGCTGGCGTTATGTAGTCAGGTTACTCGGAAATTT
>CAMWTF010000218.1 GCA_947177105.1 uncultured Lachnospiraceae bacterium
ATAACGAAAAGAAATCTCATGTATTAAAACTTACAGAATTAACACCCTATATTGAGCCTAAATGTGCAGTAGACAAATACGGAATTCGTGATAATAATTATGTTGTGGAATGCAATGATGAAAAATATTCAAATAGAAGCAGGATAGAAAGTGATAAAGAGCATATATCATATTCATGTCGAGAATATTTTTCACATATTCATGCCTTTTGTGAAAATGATGAGAATATATTAATAGATGCTAAATTAAAAAAGCAGCCGGGGCAACAATCCAGGATTGCATATCATAGCTTAATTCAGGCATTAATGAAATTAGATGTGTTCCAACAAAGATTTGATGATTATTTTAAAGAATTCGGTAACTATCACAAAAAGGACTTAGAAACGGAAGTTCTAGAAAAAATAACGGCAACATTTACAATAGTTTTTTTAAATCACTTTGTGCGGGAAAAATCAATTAGTTATAAAGCAAAAGAAAGTATGCGCGTGACAGAACGTAAGATAAAACATTTTATGGAATATGGGACAAAGGAATTGCCGGGAGTAAAAAATGTAATACAAAAAGAAAAAATGGTAGATATTGATGTGGATATTTTGAAGTGTGAGGAGTTCCTCTCGCAGTTTTATCATTCAATAAAAAGATTAGCTAAAAATATGGATAATGTATCCTTTTCGGGATATTTATTGCAAAAGAATTTTAGCAATTTAAACGTGAATTTTATATGTGAGGGAAAGTATGTTTTTGGACGAATTAACATTCCAGTAAAAAATATTCTTGTATACCAGGAATATGAAAAGTTTAGTAGTACATTGTTGCCGGATGAAGAAGGAATGGAGATACAAATCATAAGTCCTTCCCAAGCAGCAGTGCAGGGTATAGCTTTAGTAAACTCATTAAAAAAGATGTTTATGTATACAGCAGAAATAGAACAGGAATTATTTGGTAAGTCAGAGAAATTTATTGTAAAGAAAGTTTATTGTCAATATCAGAACCGAGTGATTAATATTGTGAATGAAACGATAAATTTGCTGAATCCTTTTGAGGAGGGGGGTGATAGACCTCTTTGCTCTGGAACTCCTGATGGTGCAGGTGGGCAATTCCTGTCTCGTCATTGCCGACGGAGTTATCCAGATCAAGGCGGATACCTATATGCAGCTGGGTACGGACCGCAGCATTGTCTATGAACACCTGGAGGACGCCAATTACACCTGGCGGGACATGTTCCTGGACATCGCCCAGTGCGCGCTGGATATTGTGGGGGCGCTGCCCATACCGGGAGTGTCCACCGCCGCTAACCTTGTCAATGCAGGAATCTCCCTGGCAAGGGGCGATTATGTGGGAGCCGCCATGTCGGCAGCCACCGCCGTGGCTTCCCTGCTCCCCGGTGCAAATACGGCTGTGGCTGCAGGGGCGGCCGCCGTGAAGACTGTTTCCAAGACAACCAAGGTGCTGGATACGGTCAAGGGCATTGTCAAGATCGCAAAGGCGATCAAGACAGGAGCGGATACCCTCAACATGGCACTGACCACAGGGATGTCCCTATACGATATAGGGGTTGCCATCCATGACAAGTCCTTTGACTGGAATGACCCGGAGTGCCGCCAGGACGTAGCCAACATTCTCCAGGGCATGTCCGCAGCAGCCCAGGCGGGCATTGAGAGCCGTGTGGCGGGAGAAGGCGCCGACAGGCACTTCATGGACGCGGATGAGCGGAAGACGGCAAGGGAGCAGAGGGCCGAGGCCAGACAGCAGAGGAGGGAAAACCGCAAGCAGCTGGTGAACAACATAAAGGAAGGGGCGCGGACTGCCATAAGCAATGCCAGGGCGGGACTGCACAACCTTGTGGAGAACTGTATCAGGGCATGCGACCCCGTGGAAATGGTGACGGGAAGCTACATGTTTGACCAGTGTGACTTTGTCATCAATGACATTACCGGGATCTATATCGTGGAGCGTACCTATGAGTCCCTGCTCTATGGTGAGGATTCCCCGGTGGGCCGCGGGTGGACGTTAAACCTGTTCAGCAGGGCGGTGGTATATGATGACCGGGTGGAGATCCTCCTGCCCAACAACCATACGGAAACCTTCCTGAAAACTGCAGAGGGTTTCCGGAACCGCCGGGGCGGCTCCCTGAGGCTGGCCCTGGAGGCGCAGGGCGACGGATACCTGCTGCGGGATGCGGAGAACGCCCTGTTTCGTTTTTATGACTTGTCGGGCCGCCAGACCGCTGTGGAGGACAGGAACGGGAACCGCACACAGTACCAGTACCTGGATGACACCCTGCAGCAGATCCGGTTTGCCAGCGGCCAGTACCTGGATTTCCAGTGGCAGGGGGACAAGGTAACGTCGATCCGGGACTGCCTGGGGCGGAAAGTGACATACCATTACCAGGGAGACCTGCTGACAGAGGTGGAGACCCTCACAGGAGGCCTGGAAAAGTATGTCTACGACACAGAGGGGCGTGTGGTAGGGGTCACCAATGCCAATGGTGAGAACTATATCCACAATGAATATGACGCCAGGGGGCGTGTCACAAGGCAGCTGCTGTCCAACGGGCAGGAGTATGTCATACTCTATGACGACGCCAACCGGGTCAATACCTGCCTGTCCCCTGTCAATGGCCGGGAGATCCGCTATCTCTACAATAAGGAAAGGCAGATCACCAGGGTCGTGTACCAGGACGGGACAGCGGAGGAAAAGGGGTATGACAGCTGGGAAAACCGGATCTGGGAAAGAGACCGGAACGGCAATGAGACCCACAGGACATTTGACGAATACAGCCACCTGCTGGAGGAACGGTTCCCTGACGGGAGGGTGGTGTCCTATGAATATGACGAAGAAGGCAACCTCATCCATATGCGGGACAACGGGGGGCTTTCGATCCGCTATGCCTATGACCGGAAGGGGAACCTGATCCAGGAGACCGAGCAGATAGATCCCGGCCACAGCAGGAGGGTGTGTTTCGAGTACGACCAGTATGGGCGCATCACCGCCTTCACCGGGCCGGGCGGCGGCAGGGAGACCTACGAATACCGGCATAAGTTCTGGGCATATGAGGCCTTTGTCTCCGCTTTGGGGAACCGCTTTGAGTATACCTATGACCGGGCGGGGAGAAGGGTGTCCGCCACCGACGGGGAGGGAACCTGCCGGTACGCGTACAACGACTATGACATCCTGTGCATGGCGGTCAACCCCCTGGGGGAAACCACGAAGCATGTGTATGACAAGACCTTCAACCTGGTGAAGGTGGTGCGCCCCAACCATGCCAATGCGCTGGCGGCCAGCGAGAAAGGGGAGACCTATACCTATGACGCCTTCCACAAGCGGCTCAGCAGGACGGACGAGACAGGGGCGGTGTCCGCCGTGCTGCGGGATGTGGAGGGAAATGTGGTAAAGGAGATCAATCCCAACTGTTATGACGGCACTACCCGGGACGGTGCGGGAATAGAATACGGTTACGACAGGTACGACAACCTGTGCAGGGTCCTGTACCCGGACGGGGGAGTGGAGCGCAGGTGGCATGACCCTGTGGGAAACCTGGTAAGGCTGTGCCGCCCGGAGCAGTATGACGTGCAGGGGGACTGTGGGGAGGGATACAGCTATGCCTATGACAGCATGGGGAGGCTGGTCCAGGCCACAGCGCCGGATGGGACCGTGCAAAAACGGTATGTCTACGACCTTGGAGGCAACATCGTCAAGGTGATCAATGCGGAAGGCATGGGCACTGGTGAGACGGATGAGGAGCGTATCGGGGAACTTTACACCTATAACTGCCTGGGATGGCTCACGGAGGTCCGCAGGCCCATGATCCTGGGGGAGGACGGGGCAAAGTACGCGCTGACGCAGTTTAAATATGACGCTGCGGGGAACCCGGTCCGGGAGATGCGTTTCCTGGAATACCAGACGGAGACCAGCGCCAGCGTCCATACGATCACTTACCGGTATGACGCCGAAAACAGGCTGACACGCGTCAGCGACTGCACGGGTGCGGAGGCGGAATACCGCTATGACAGGCAGGGACGGCGTATCCGGGAGAAGCGGAAGATCAGCGGCACGGTAAGCCAGGTGCTGGGATGGCGTTACGACGGCGCGGGGAGGATGGTGGAGCAGAGCCGCACCGCGGACAGGGAAGGCTGCGGCAGACAGAGCGTGTCCGTAAGGTATGAGTATGACAAAAACGGCAACGCCACCCGGATCCTCCTACCCTCCGGCGGGGAGATCCGGCGGGAATACGATGATGCCGACAGGCTGGTGGCGGAGCGCCACCTGGACAGAAAAGGGGGCATAGACAATACCACCCGGTTCTCCTACGACAGGACGGGCAGCCTGTGCCGCATCACGGACAACCGGGGCATGGAGACCCGGATGGAGTATGACCTGCTGGGCCGTGAGACCGGCAGGACGGAACGTGACGGCGGGGTGACAAGGCGCTTCTATGACAGGAACGGCAACCTGGTCCGGAGCTGGGACGGCGTGGGGAACCGTACGGGGTACATCCTGGACAAATGGGGCAGGGTGACGGAGATCCGGCAGGCGGACGGCAGCAGCGAATACTACGGCTATGACCTTGCCGGGAACATGACCCGCTCCACCGACGGGGAAGGCCGCAGTGTTTCTTATGAATACAATACAGCTAACCTTCTGGCGGCAGTGACCGATGCGGAAGGCTTCCGGGAGACCTATGCCTACGACGCGGAGAACCGCCTGTGCAGGAAGCGGGACCGGAACGGGGCGGAAACCCTGTACACCTACAACATGTACGGGAACCCCCTGGAGCGCAGGGCGAAGGCACCCGGGGCGGAGGTATCCGAGCTCTCCGAACGTTATGAATATACGGCGGAGGGTCTGTTAAGGTCGGCCATCGCCCGGAGCGGGACAGGGGATATAACCAGGGGGATGCGCTACAGCTATGCCCATGACTGCATGGGGAGGCTGGCGGAAAAGAGCGCCAGCGGCCGCACCCTGCTTTCCCTTACCTATGACCTGAACGGGAATCTGACGCGGCAGGAGGACGTGACGTTACTTTTCACGGGGTGGGGAAATAAGGTACGATAACAGGGGGCTCTTATGAGCCCCTCTTCCCGCCTTTCATGCAGGCAGTGCCGT
>CAMWTF010000219.1 GCA_947177105.1 uncultured Lachnospiraceae bacterium
CCTGAGTAGCTCAAAGAGTTCCCTGTTGACTCCTTCCAGATTGGTAATATGACTGGCCATCAAATAGTGGGGCTGATTCAGCAATTTTACCAACTCATCACTGGCAATAAAGGAGTGCATATCCGGCACGGGCTGGTAATCCCCGCTGATATAGATCGGCTCCCCCTGTCCTGCCCGGTATATCCGCACACCGTCGATCTCAAATGCGGACCGGATCTGGTCCATAATCTCTTCCATGGGACCAACGCCTTCCGAGAACAGCCGTATGCCGATATCGGCCACCACATCCGCCAGGTACTCTGCTTTTTCCAGCGGGTTCATAGTATGGCGGATGAATTGTCCCTCCTCCACTATATCCCCGTGTTTATCCTCCTCATAGATCACAAAACGGTTTTTGCCCTTGAATTTGGCCAGATACAGGCATTTATCCGCTTTTCTAAACAGCTCATCATAGGTGCAGCCATCCGTGGGAGCTTTGCTGATGCCGATGGACAAGGTGACCTTACAGCTTTCTTCCTGGTTCTCAAAAGTACTCTGTACCTGTTTGCGTATGGAGGTCAAAACTGCCCGCAGCTGCATCTCTGTATTGATCCAGTTGGTAAAAATAAAAAATTCATCTCCGCCAAAGCGTCCCACAATTCCCCGCCCGTTCATGGTGCCGTTGATGATGGAAGCAACCTGACCTATAACCTTATCCCCATACATATGTCCGTAGGTGTCATTGATATTCTTAAAATTGTCTATGTCTATCATAGCCATATAATGAATATCGCTGTCGGTCGCCAGCATCTCCGCCACATATTCCGCACAGGCGCGCTTATTCAACAGGCCGGTGAAGGAATCCTTGCCCTCCGCAGTGGCATAGTAAGGAATGGCATCTTCCACTTTCTGGTCCAGCATCCGCAGGATACCCAATACAATTCTCTGATTATTGTGCTTGTAGATCACCTTGCCTTCAATGTGGAACAGACCCATTATAGTCCTGTGGCGGGGTATGGGGCCCCGCAGGTCACAGCTGAAATTCTCCTGGGCGCTAAGCAGATGCTGGCAAAATACCTCCAGCTCCTCCTGATAACTTTCTCTGGGGTACATGGCGGAGACACTCTCCCGGAACTCCTTCAGGCTGCATTTCACCAGTACGGTGGACTTGATACCCACATAGCGGAACACGGCAATGCTATCCTGTTCCACATCATAATCAAAGAGATACTCCTGATACATGGACAGAAGCGCCCGGTACTTATTGGCATCATTGGAGGCTTGCAGATATTTCTCCTCTATGGTAAACAGATTGTAAATGGTCAAGTCCCATACATGCACCCCATTCACAGTATGACCGTTGTCACTGATGGTCAGATCCACCTGCCGAAAGACGTCCTCCATCCCCCGCATGGCTGTCAGTATCCGCACGGATCCACCCGGCGCACGGCCGTCAAAAGCCTGGCAGAATTCCTCCCGCAGATCCGGATGGATGCAGTCCGCCATACAGATGCCCACGGTTTTCCCTAAAAAATGATAAAAATGCTCATCCGCCATCTGCACCATATATTCTTTGTTGATGGCAGCGCTGCAATAAACCATATCGGATGGCAATGCGTCTATGTACTCCGCAATCTTCATATTTACCTTACTCCTGCATATCTGCAGTTTGGTTAAACCAAACTCCCGCTGTGCCTTGCAATACTGCGTAAATCAGTAAAAGCTATTCCTTGGGCCTTAAAATTTTATCAAGCTCCTTCATCAAAACCTCAATATTAATGGGTTTTGCAATATGGCCGTTCATCCCGCTGTTTAAAGCCTCCTGCTTATCCTCCTCAAAGGCGTTGGCAGTCATGGCCAGGATGGGGATGGATGCCAGCTCGCGGTTCTCCAGCTTACGGATGGCCTTGGTAGCCTCATAGCCATTCATTACCGGCATCTGCACATCCATCAGCACCAGCTGATAATACCCCGGCTGGGACCGACGGATCATATCCACGGCTATCTGTCCGTTCTCCGCAACTTCAGTGGAGAATCCCGCCCCTTCCAGAATGGCCACGGCAATCTCCTGATTCAGTTCATTGTCCTCTGTCAACAGGATACGGCCCGTGTGGATTTCTTCCTGTGTATCGCCGCCAGCGCTCGCTTTTTTCTCCGTATTGACAATAGAAGTCAGGCATCCCCTCAGTTCGGACAAAAACAGCGGCTTGCTGCAGAAGGCCGTCACACCGGCCTCCAGCGCCTCATCCTCAATGTCAGCCCAGTCGTAGGCTGTCAGGACAATAATGGGTACGTTCTTCCCCGTCTCCTGGCGGATCCTGCGGGCCACCTCCACGCCGTTCATATCGGGCAGCAGCCAGTCAATCACGTAGACATAATAGTTGTCTTTTCGCATAACCGCCTGACGGGTGCGCAGTACAGCCTCTTTTCCGGACAGAGTCCACTCCGCCCTCAGACCAATCTGCTGAAGCATACTGGATACGCTGTCACAGGTATTAAAGTCATCATCCACCACCAGGGCCCGCAAACCCTTCAACTCGGGTATGGTCTGGGATTCTTTCTTCCCGGAG
Organism: uncultured Lachnospiraceae bacterium; assembly: GCA_947177105.1. Classification (GTDB taxonomy): domain Bacteria; phylum Bacillota; class Clostridia; order Lachnospirales; family Lachnospiraceae; genus Acetatifactor. The sequence goes on from CAMWTF010000219.1 coordinate 2,550, forward strand.
TACAGGCGGAAGGTAAATGAGACAACGCACTCCGTGCCCACGCCTTGTTTGCTCTTTACTTCTATAGAACCATTCATCAGATCGACGATGTTCTTGGTGATGGACATACCTAATCCGGTTCCCTGGATCTTACTTATAGTGGAATTTCGCTCCCGCTCAAAGGGCTCAAATATACGAGACACAAACTCCTCGCTCATGCCGATACCCGTATCCATGATACGAAACTCATAATTGCCGTACCCTGCCGGAGCCCCGGGAATCTCAAGCACCTTAATGGCCACCTTGCCGCCCGCGCCGGTATACTTCACGGCATTGCTGAGCAGATTCAGCAGTACCTGGTTCAGCCGCAGCCCGTCACAATAGATGTCCTCATTCTGAATGTCCATGGCATCCATAAACAGTTCCAGCTGTTTGGAGTGTACATCCGCCTGTATGATACTGCGCAGGTTGTGCAGAATGTCCGGCAGACTGCAGGGCTTCTCATCCAAGTGCATCTTGCCGCTCTCAATGCGACTCATGTCAAGAATATCATTGATCAAGCTCAGCAGGTGGTTCCCGGAGGTCATGATCTTCTTGAGGTACATCTCCACATGCTCTCTGTGATCAATGTGTGTGAGGGCCAAAGTTGTAAATCCGATGATGGCGTTCATAGGCGTACGTATATCATGGGACATGTTGGAGAGGAACACGCTCTTTGCCTTGTTGGCCCGATTGGCCTGAGACAGCGCATCCTCCAGCAGAGCCTTTTTCTCCATCTCATTGCGGGTCTCCTCGTCTACACTGCGCAGACCCAGAACGATACCTCTGTTTTTATCCCATTCCCCGGCCCGCACGGCGGCCATCTGGAAATATCGTATTTCTCCGCAGCAGATAGTGCGGAAATTGATATAGCACATCTTTTTCTGGGAGAGTTCTCTGCCCAGCCACTCGCAGGAAGTCGCCTCCCTCAGAGCCTCTTTGTCCTCCTCGAAAACGCCGTTTTCTATGTAGCGTCCCATGCAGTCTTCCAAGGACAACTCCCCGGCAAAAATCGTCTGTAAGATATCTTCCCCGCATTCCCCGATGCGGAGAGCATTGCCCAGTCCAGTGTTCAGATCAAAATAGCAGACCAGACTGTACTCAATACTGAGTGCATGAATCAGCTCTATCTGATGCCGCTCCTTCTCCCGCTGTTTCATCTCCTCCCGCTGCTTTTGGGCCGTGCAGTCCAATAGGAACCGCTGGTAGATCAGTTCCCCATTTTCCCGTATAAGCTTGATATTGCCCATGATATGCAAAATGTGGCCCTCTGTGTGCTGTATGCGATACGCCACATTGATGCTGTCCCCTTCTTTTTCCAGGGACTGAAGGCTCTCCTGCAGCTTAAGCCGATCTTCCTCCACAACCGATGCCGCCATCATATCAAAGCCCGCCGCCATCAAGTCCTCCATGGACTCGTAGCCCAGTATCCGCAGCGCCGCTCTATTGATGCGGGTAATGCGTGATCCATCCAGACTATGGCACATAATCCCACAATCCATAGAGGTAAATATCGTCTCCAGCGTCTGGGTCCTTCGAATCAGTTCCTGTGCGTATTCCTGCTCCTTGGTCACATCAATGGCAACACCCACCGTACCCATGACACTGCCATCCAGATCATATAACGGAGATTTGTAAGTGGTGAGGAGCCTGATCCCGTCCAGGGTCTGGATACACTCGCCAGAGATACAGGTCTCCCTCTTCTCCATGACCATGCGCTCCGACTCGATACAGGCCGGGTCATCCTGCTCCACATCCCATATATAGGCATGGCGGCGGCCCTGCACCTGGGCTTTGGTTTTGTTCACCGCCTTGCAAAAGCTGTTGTTTACCTTCTCGTGTACGCCATCCTTATCCTTGTACCAGATCAGATTGGGTACGCTGTTGGCCGTTGTCTCCAGATATTGGCTGGTCTCCCAATAGTCTTTCTCTATCTTGCTGGACTGCTGCCAGCGCAGGAAACGAAATTGCAGTTCCGCATCGGATATGGGCAGAGTCCAGACATCCTTGATTTGAGGCAGATATCCGGTCAGGCTCTCTATCTGTTTCTTGTCCGCCAGCAGAATCAGTTCCACCTCCGGCGCCTTCCAGCCGATAAGCTTTTCTGTCTCACAGACAGCATCCATATCCTGTAAGTCAACCAGAATCACATCCGCCCTGGCTGCCAATTCCTCCTGGGGGCAGTCGCTCTCCAGGAATGTATGGGTAAATGACGTCAGCGGATCCATCTTCCGAATGACCTCAAACCGTCCGGTCTGACGGCTTATGAGATATATTTGCATATGACAATGGTACATAGCTTTTCCCCCAATTAACATTATACAAAATATAATATATAACCGGGCAAATTGCCCCGATTTTCACACTCTAATTTTATCAATCGTTTGACGTTATGTCAATAAAAGAATATGCCCCGTCACGGAACTGCGGTTACGGATTGTTACTTTTCACGGCCTGGGGAAATAGGGCATGATTACAGGGGACTCCTGAG
>CAMWTF010000220.1 GCA_947177105.1 uncultured Lachnospiraceae bacterium
TTCCAGGAGTGTGTGCAGTCGGGTGAGAGCATCGGACATATGGAGGTGGATTTCAGGGGCAGGGAGTACCTGTTTGTATATGGAATTGTCCAGGACAGCGGCGCGGCGATCTGTATGCTGGTGCCCAGTGAGATGGTGACCGGCCAGGCGGATCAGATCAAGTGGATCACCTTTGCCATGGTGGTGATCGCTATTCTGGTGGCAGGCTTTATCGGAGTGACTATTACCATCAGTATCCGTGGCAATATGAAGAGGATTTCCACAGGGCTGGAACAGGTGGCGGAGGGAGACCTGACCGGGAGTGTAAAGGTGTCCGGACGGGACGAGTTTGGAGATCTGGCCCAGTCGGCCAACCATATGATTCAAAACAATAAAAAGCTGGTGAACAAAGTGCATGGCGCCACCGATCAGCTGGAACTGTCCGCGGACGAGGTAAAACGCGCGTCAGAGATTATCAGTGACTATTCCCTGGATATCACCCAGGCCATCACGGAGATCAACGCGGGCATGAACCGCCAGTCCCTCCATGCCCAGGAGTGTATGGAGAAAACGGCAATGCTCTCTGATGATATGCAGGAGGTCAGTCAGGTGGTGGAGAGGGTGGAGATGCTGGTCCAGGAGACCGACACCATGATTCACAAGGGAATGGAGATCATTGAGCGGCTGGGGCGGCGGGCACAGGAGACCACCGATATCACTAACCAGGTGGGCGCCAGCATTGAGCAGCTCAGTCAGGAGACGGAGAACATCAGCGTGTTTGCGGAGACCATAGCCGGTATCAGCAAGCAGACCAATCTCTTATCGCTCAATGCCTCCATAGAGGCGGCCAGGGCCGGGGAAGCCGGCAGAGGCTTCGCCGTGGTGGCGGAGGAGATCAGGAAACTGGCGGATGATTCCGCCAAGGCGGCAGGGGAGATCAGCAACAATGTCCAGCATATCAATACCCGCACCATGGACAGCGTCCAGAGCGCCAAGCAGGCGGAGGAGATGGTGGCGCTGCAGGGGGATGCAGTGCAGGAGGTAGTGCAGGTATTTGCCGGTATGCGTGATCGGATGCAGGAACTGGTGACTGGATTGCAGGATATTGTGGCCAGCACGGAGCAGGCGGACAAGGAGAGGGCGGAGACGCTGGATGCGGTGCAGAATATCTCCCAGATCATTGCAGAGACTGCGGAGAATGCGGAGATAGTCAACCAGACTTCAGAAAAACTGATGGAGAATGTGGAAAACCTGAGCCGGACGGCAGATGCCCTGGGCGGCAATATGAACGAACTGAAAACGGAAATTGCAATATTTAAGACCTGAGTATGATAAGAGGGCTGCCGCATTGGTGCGGCAGCTCTTTTTGACAGTAGGTCTGACGGTGTACATTCCCCGGTCTGCATATGGATAGGCCCTGACACATATATTTCTATGGAAAAAGGGAACAGGGATACACGGGGAGTAATATGAGAAAGATTGGGAAAGCGCTGGCTATGGGGGATTTGATCCTGTGCCTGGCTCTGGCGGGGACTTACGGTATATTATATGGACGAAGCGAGGATTTGAAATGGCAGCAGACGGCGGCGGTGAACGAGGTAGAGGAAAAAGAGGAAGAACAGACAGTGGAGATCCGCAAGATTGCGCTTACCTTTGATGATGGTCCCCACCCCAGCTATACAGAGCAGCTGCTGGACGGGCTGAAAGAGCGGGGGGTTCATGCCACCTTTTTTGTCACTGGGGAGCATGCACAGCTTCATCCTGATATTATAAAGCGCATGCAGGAAGAAGGGCACCTGATCGGCAACCATACATACAGCCACATTCAGCTGAGGAAAGGCAACCGTGAGGTGTTCAAGGAAGAACTGATAAAGACCAATGAGATCCTGGAGGAGATTACCGGACAGGAAGTGGTCTATGTGCGGCCACCTTATGGCTCGTGGGACAAGAGTTTTGAGAAAGAACTGAACATGTTTCCCGTATTGTGGACAGTGGACCCTCTGGACTGGTGTTCCAGCAATGCGGACTGTATTGCTCAAAAGATTGTGAGCAAGGTGGATGAGAACGATATTATTTTGATGCATGACTACTATAAGTCCTCTGTGGAGGCGGCGCTTATGGCGGTGGATGAGCTGCTGGAGAAGGGATATACCTTCGTTACGGTGGAGGAGATCTTGTTTGATTGATGAAATAGAAGAAAATGTAAATATAGAAAGTTTATTGTAGAAGAGGACAGAGAGCCGACAATCCATATCGGGGCGGTTGCCAACGCTTAGAGCGCAAGGGCATACAGACCGAGAGGGGCAGCATCAATCAGGAAATCATCAAGAACAATATGCTTTTGGAGCAGGCAAAAGTATAGGGCAATGATGAAATCGGAATGCTAATGCACGATTTTTTATGCATTAATCCCGATGATATGAATTATGAAGCACTTGCTAAAAAAGCACGATACTTTAAGCGGGACGAGAAAGGAGTTGTTTCCATGTGTAAAATTATGGAAGACATGAGGAATGAAGCAGTACAGAATAAAGCGAAAAACGGCGGTTCATTTCATTAAAGTAGGCAAGATGTCTTTAGAAGAAATAGCAGAAGCTACGGAGTTATCTCTTGATATAGTTAAGGAATTAGAAAACCAGTCAATGTAGTTAGCGTAGGCACAGCAAATAGTAATCACGAGAGCAGAATTTCGGAAGATTTTCTGCTCTTTATATAAAAATTAAATTCACCGATTGATTACATTATAGAAACGAGCATAACGGAGATTACTCCTGAGGGGCGTCACAATTTGAGAAAAAAATTGTGAAAATGTAACAAATGGGGTTGTTCATTTCGTTATTGTTAATAGAAGAACAGAAAAACTATTAAGGAGGACATTGTTGCATGGATGTAGGAAATGTTCCGGCTAACGTAGTTGGCGTGGACAGTACGAATTGGCTGACTGAAAAAGGGATAAACAGTCATGATGATTTGATTAAAAGAGTTCGAGACACTTTTACGCCCACGAAGGATACTTTTGAAAGAATGGCGGAACAGGCATGGAGTGTGTGTGACTGTTATACCAATTATCAGATCACGACTCCCATGCCGGAATATCTGTTTGGGGATTCCTTTGGGTATGATATGCAGAAAGACATTGGAAAGCATATGAGTGATTATTATGCTGGCAGGATGAGCAATGATGAATTAGAACAGTATTTTAATGCCTGTTGCACTGAAATGCGAAAATATCAGGCGCAGTGTCATCGGTCATCGGGTAATGTAGACGAGGACAATAGGAAAATTATTAGCCAGGTATATGAGATATTTGCCAAAGAAAATGCTAGAGCAGCCAGAAGGGCAAACTATGACGAAGGGGCAAAGATTAATGAGAGTTATGGTTACAGGAATTATGACTGGGTTTACTATAATGCAGATTATTATTATCAGTGCGCTGACGTAAAGGAATCATTAGGAAATATGGCAAATGAGATGGCCCGGAAGTGGGGCATAGGTGCCATTGATACGGAAGAAATAGAAAAAAATTCCGATTTGACACTTGATGGCGGGTTCGATTTTAACAGTGGTTGGAATTTTAGCTATCGAAATCAGTCGGGGCGGGCAAGTATGGCAGACGAGGCAGTGGAACCGCCAAGAGATTTTAAACTTTTTTACAAAGAAGATGTCGATAATGTATCAAAAATAGAGATGTGGATAAATGGATGTAGGTATGGGAAAGACATTCCGTTCTATATTACTCCAGATAGTTTAAAGGGGCAATTGTTTCAGGCAGATGATATTATGGAGGAGTATGAAGAACAGATAGGCAATGTCAAAGGATATTCCGACTTTATGAATCAGATTTCCTTATTTACGGGATGGTATGCATGGTCAACAGGAATCAATAACCGTTTCGGAAATTATATACCAGAAGATACTCATTGGAAGTACGGATAAAATATTCTTTAGCTAGCTGGAGAGAATGTTTTGGCTTTCCTTGTACTTTATATTGGAAAGGGGATGTGCTATAATAGGAATACCAATTGTGAGCAGAGCGGCCTGCGGGATGAACGGTAAGAAGGATGGATGCAAAGATGGATGGCTTTGATTTGGCACAGAGGCTTCAGAAAAACATCAACGATGTGTTTGTGGGCAAGGAGGAGGTAGTGGAAAACCTTCTGGTCTGTCTGTTGGCAGGCGGCCATGTGCTGCTGGAGGATGTGCCCGGTGTGGGGAAGACCACTCTGGCAGGCACCCTTGCCAGAAGCATGGAATGCAGCTTCGGCAGAATTCAATTTACGCCTGATACGCTGCCCGGGGATGTGTCAGGGGTATCCGTCTATAACAGTAAGACTGCTGAATTTGAGTATCGGCCAGGGGCCGTGATGAGTCAGATTCTGCTGGCGGATGAAATCAACCGGACGGCTCCCAAAACACAGGCCAGCCTGCTGGAGGCCATGGCGGAGGGACAGGTGACAGTGGACGGGACGGTTCACCAATTGCCCCGGCCCTTTATGGTCATTGCCACCCAGAATCCGGTGGAGTTTCTGGGCACATATCCTTTGCCGGAGGCCCAGATGGATCGCTTTATGATGCGGCTGACAATAGGTTATCCCGGGCGGGAGCAGGAGATCCGGATGGCAGGGCAGTTTCTGGCGGGACAGACCTCGGACAGAGTGGAAGCGGTATGCAGCGCGGAGGATGTGCTGCTGCTGAAGGAGCAGGTCCAGGCGGTTACGGTGCGGGAATCCATGCTGGGCTATATGGAGGATCTGGTGGTGCTGACCCGTGAAGAACCCCGCTTTGTGCTGGGCGCCAGCCCCAGGGCATTGCTGGCGCTCCTGCAGGCGTCCCAGGCGAAAGCATTTCTGCTGGGAAGGGATTATGTGAAGCCGGACGATGTGAAGGCGGTTGCCATGCAGGTGCTTCTGCACAGGCTGTCGCTGTCCTCCGAGGCGAGAATCCAGAAGGCGGATGCGGCGGCGGTTCTAAAGAGTTTGATTTTGCAGGTGAAGATTCCGGTATAAGCCGATAGTTTTGGTTATGGAAAGTGTGGGATTTTTAGTGAAAAGGCGCAGATGGACGTTTCTTATC
>CAMWTF010000221.1 GCA_947177105.1 uncultured Lachnospiraceae bacterium
TGCATGACTATGATCCGATCCGCATGTTCCACGCTGGATATCCGCTGGGCGATGATCAGCTTGGTAGTGCCCGGGATCTCCTGGGCAAAAGCCTTGCGGATCCGGGCGTCCGTGGCAGTGTCCACTGCGCTGGTGGAATCGTCCAGAATGAGGATCTTCGGTTTTTTCAGCAAAGCGCGCGCAATACACAGTCTCTGCTTCTGGCCGCCGGACACATTGGTGCCCCCCTGCTCGATATAAGTATGATAGCCCTCCGGCATCTTCTGGATAAACTCATCCGCACAGGCCAGCTGGCAGGCATGGACGCACTCCTCCTCGCTGGCTTCCAGATCTCCCCAGCGCAGGTTCTCCAGAATGGTGCCGGAGAAAAGCACATTGTTCTGCAGTACCACCGCCACCTGGTTGCGCAGCGCCTCCATATCGTAGTTTCGCACATCCACGCCGCCCACCAAAAGCCGCCCCTCCGTCACATCATACAGTCGGCTGATCAGATTGACCAGTGTGGACTTGGCGCTGCCGGTGCTGCCGATAATGCCTATGGTTTCACCAGATTTAATCTCCAGGTTGATATCTTTCAGCACCGATGCATCGGCATCCTTTTTATAGCGGAATGATACATGGTCAAACCTTATGCTGCCATCCGCCACCTCCATGATCGGCTCCTGGGGATTGGCCAGATCCGGCTCCTCGGTCAGCACCTCGCAGATTCGTCTGGCGCTGGCGGCGGACATGGTGATCATGACGAAAATCATGGACAGCATCATCAAATTCATCAATATGGTCATACAGTAGGTCAGCAGAGCCATCAAATCCCCTGTCTCCAGACTGCTCTGCACGATCAGCCTGGCCCCGATCCAGCTGATGAGTATGATGCAGCTGTACACGGTCAGGTTCATCACCGGGCCGGTCCAGGCCACGATGCCCTCGGCCTTGCAGAAGATCTGATAGATGCCATTGCTGGCTTTCTTAAATTTCTCGTTCTCATAATCCTCCCGCACATAAGCCTTGACCACCCGGATAGCGGACACATTTTCCTGTACACTCTCGTTCAGCGCGTCATACTTTGGGAAAGCCTGACCAAAATATTTCATGGCGCTGGTAACAATCACACCCAGTACGCAGCCCAGGATCAGCACCGCTACCAGATAGATGCTGGCCAGCCTGGGGCTGATATAGAAAGACATAAACATGGCGCAGATCAGGCTCACCGGCGCCCGCATGCACATACGCAGAATCATCTGGTAGGCGTTTTGGATATTAGTCACATCCGTGGTCAGCCTGGTCACCAGTCCCGCGGTACTGAACTTGTCAATATTGGCAAAGCCAAAGGTCTGTATCCTCTCATACATAGCCCTGCGCAGGTTCCTGGCAAAGCCCGTGGATGCCTTAGCTCCGAACACGCCCCCTCCGATACCGAAGGCAAGACCCACCAGCGCCGCCACCACCATCAGGCTGCCGATCAAATAAATATGCTGCATATTCCCGGCGTTGACCCCTTCGTTGATGATGGAGGCCATCAGCAGCGGGATAATCATCTCCATGATCACCTCGCCGATCATAAACACCGGAGTAAGGATGGATTCTTTCACAAATCCTTTGATATGCGTTCCTAGTGTTTTAAGCATTTCTCAATCTCCTTATTTAGAGTTCCGCATATCCCCAACACGCACACCAAGACGGTGATCAATATCTGGCCGCTTCGACGTCCATATATTAATCAGTGTGCCTGTCGGGTATATGCTGTTTAGAGTTCCGCATATCCCCAACAGGCTCACCAAGATGGTGATCAATATCTGGCCGCTTCGATGTCCATATATTGATCAGTGAGCCTGTCGGGTATATGCTGTTTTAAGTTTTAAAAGCTACCTTGGCCGGATCTCCCGGGTCCAGGAGTCGTCATCCCCCAGGATCCGCACGGCCAGCCTGCCCGCATTCCCCTCGATCTTCTCCAAAGTAGAAAAGAACTGTTTCTGCTCCTCATCGGATATCCCGTCCAGCTGCCTGTTGTTCAGCCACTCAATGGTATCGTGAAGCAGCTGGCTCTGTTCTTCTCCTTTAGCTGTCAGAGCTAAGCGCTTCAGCCTGGCATCACTGCCGTCAGTCTCTCGATGGATAAAGCCGTTTTCCTCCATGCGGGTCAGGATATTGGTCACCGCGGAACGACCAATCTTGAATTCCCTCTCGATATCCCTCTGGTAAATTATCTGATCTGCATGATGGTGCAGATACTGAATGATAAAACCGTTCATGGCCGTCAACTCATCCACGCCCTGACCGCTCAATGCCAGCTGCATATTCCGCTTCAGCATATTGTCCAGCTTCCGGATGCGGTGCCCCATATGAAACTTACCATTCCCCCCGTCCATATGCCTCCCTTCCGCGCACATATTGTTCACGCATAAACTGTTTTTGTGTAAACAGTTTACACCCGAACAATTTATATGTCAACAGCAAAATGTGTGAATTTCGAAAAATCCTAAAATCATATTGTTTATTTTTGTCAATCAGGTTATAATTGAGCGCATGGAACAGCAGTTTTCAGCTGTTTTTTTGATAGACTGCCGCTCTGAAGCACATAAGCACCTATGTTAGAAAGGAGTCAATTAACTCATGCCATTTATTGATTTACCCAAGCAAAAAACCATTTACAAAGCCGGGCAGCCCTTGACGGCCCTCCACCTGATCACCAGCGGCAGTGTGCGCGTATTCTCCCCCACCGGAGAGTATCTGATTGGCAAAGGCGATGTGATTGGCATCTGTGAGATTTGCTCGGAAGTCCATTTTCTGGGCTACGAGACCGTGGAAGCCGTCCATGTCATGAACTATCCTCTGCCCAATCCCGAGGCTTTGCAGGAGCTGTTTGAAAAAAATCCCGATCTTGCCAGCATCTCCGTGATTTCTGCCTTCCGGCAGATGTGTACGATGCTGAATCACTGTGAGGAATCCGCACTGACCTGCGGCAATCTCTATAATCGTCTTCATGAACACCTGTCTGCCTACCAGACCCTATGTGAACAATACGGACTTTCCGCCAAGGAACTGACCGACATGGAACAGGTCACCACCTATGTGGGTATGGAGACCCCGGATATGTGGCTGACTGATTTTTACCAGGGACTTTTACAGATCTTCACTGCCAACCCCGGCGCCGCCGTAGCCAGAGAAGCCGCCGTAGTCACAGGCTTTCTGCGCAAAGCGAGTCTGGACTTCCGCAAGACCTATCTGTCCTTGGAAGAACAGCTGCACTACCAGGAACTGCTCCTGCATTATTATATCAGCTCCGAGGGAGAGGACCTGTTCTCCTGCTATACAAGCCTGTTTTATCAGGTGTCGCAAGCCTCCGCAGACACAACGAATATATACACCGCCATTCAGGGCGTAATCTCTACCATCACCAGCAACGCAGCCCTGGACAAACCGCAGTTGGCCGCGCGTCTGCAAAGTTTTAAGGAGAATCTGAACAAGTTTGACGCCAAGCAGCCGGTGGCTTCTGACGCGCCTCATACAGAGACACAGGTACAACTTGCAGGCTCCCTGTCTGTGATTCTGGAATATGCCTCTGCCGGTATCGAGACCGCCTCTGCCTTCCGCCAGGATGTGGAAGCGTATAAGCAGCTCTCCGATAAATCTTCCTCGGACGAGCAGGCATGCCGCCTGCGCCGCCGCCTGACAGAGAATTTCTATACCCTCTATTCCCTGGTGCTGAAGAAGGGACTGACCGACAACGCCATGCCCCTGCCTGTCAGACTGTTTCTCAACTTCGGATATGTGGACGAAGAATTGGCCGGGGAATCCAACAGCGTTTACCTGTGCCAGCTGATAGACAGTCCTGAAGGAAAATCCGGTGAGGGCGTATATACCTTTTTCGACTGGGTGTGCAATATCTACGAGGGCAAAAAACAGCCCAGCCGCAACGAGTTTGGCGAGGACTATGTAGATTACCTGCACAAGCAGAAGGCCAGCGGAAAATTGTCTGAAGAAGAGCTTCGTGATCTCTCCGACAATCCCATGCGCAAGGTGGAATTCGAACTCCAAAATCTGTTCCCCACCGTCAACAAGATTACTTACGGCCGTGTAACCACCTTCTGTCCTGTGCTTGCAGCCGACAATATACTCAGGGATCTGTCCGCCAGCCATGTGACGGCCGCGGACATCCGCTCCGTTCTCGACAGAATCCGGGGCATTGACTACTCGGTATTCTACCGGGAGACCTTGAATATGGACAGCCCTGTGGCACAAAAGGAAAACATCCATGTGGAATGTCTGCCTGATTTCATTTTAATGCCCAATGCTGGTATCCGCGGAGTGACCTGGCAGGAGATCGAGGGCAGGAAACGTACTACCCCCTCCCGTATGATGATATCCATCTTCCATATGGAAGACCTGTATACCACCACCATACGGCTGGTTGGCGATTACCGCTGGGAGATGTGCAAACGTGTTCAGGGCGCCCGCTGGAACGACCTCACGGAACGTTCCCTGACCAGTGAGTACTTTGACTATATCCAGTTCTATAAGAAGAATAATGACCTGTCCTCGGAGGCAAAAGAGAGAATCCGGCAGAGTCTCATGGGCGCCAAGAACAGTTTCAAGGAAATGTTTATCAGGGATTACCTGTTGTGGATCCAGCTGGAAAGCACCGCGTCTCCCCGACTCAACAAGATCGCGAGACAGATCCTGTTCACCTACTGTCCCTTCTCCCGGGAGGTACGCCAGAAGGTAGGAAGTAACCCGATGTACGGTGAACTGATTCGACGCCATGATGTGCAGTGCCAGCAGCATCTCAGCCATCTGAACAAGATCTGCCAGAAGCTTCGCAATGAAGGGACAGCCATTCCTGAGACCATCGAGCAGGAAGTGGAGTATTATAAGAGACAACTTACGACATAGACTGACAAATTTTTAAAATTTTTTTAAAACACTGGACAATCCGATAAACCTGGTGTATACTAAAAATGTCCAGTCGCAGGACTGGAC
>CAMWTF010000222.1 GCA_947177105.1 uncultured Lachnospiraceae bacterium
TTTTATATGCGTAACTTTAAATAGATAGAGCGAGTTGCTATGTAGAGACGAAAGATTCTGGTAGTGGATTACGAGAGCAGGATGCGTAAACTGGTGCGGGATTTTCTGGTGAAAAACAACTATGATGTGCTGGAGGCGGAGGACGGCGAACAGGCGGTGGAACTGTTCTTCAGGGAAAAGGGAATTGCTCTGATCGTGCTGGATGTGATGATGCCCCACATGGACGGCTGGCAGGTGTGCAGGGAGATCAGGGCTTATTCCAAGGTTCCCATCATCATGCTGACGGCCAGAGGGGACGAGCGGGATGAGCTGCAGGGTTTCCAGCTTGGGGTGGATGAATACATTTCCAAACCCTTTAGTCCCAAGATCCTGGTGGCAAGGATCGAGGCCGTTCTGAGGCGCACCCTGGCGGGTGCGGAGGAATGCCGCTTGACTTGCGGCGGCATTGCCATCGACAAGGCCGCTCACCAGGTACTGATAGACGGCCAGCCGGTGGACTTGAGCTACAAGGAGTTTGAACTGCTGACCTATTTTGTGGAAAATAAGGGAATTGCGCTCTCACGGGAAAAGATCCTGAACAATGTGTGGAATTATGATTACTTCGGTGATGCCAGAACCATCGACACTCATGTAAAGAAGCTCCGCAGTAAGATGGGAGAAAAAGGGGAAATGATAAAGACCATCTGGGGGATGGGGTACAAGCTGGAGGCGGAAGAGTGATGCGGAGAATGATGCGATCCTCCCTGCGCAGACAGCAGGCGGCAATCACTATAGGGCTTCTGGTGGGGACTATCCTTGCCTGCTGGTTTATCAACAATACATTTCTGGAAAGCTATTATGAGACGGAGAAGGCCGACGTGGTGGTGGAGGCGTATCAACGGCTGAATGCCGCCGCAGCATCGGGCAGCCTGGGCAGTGAGGACTTCATACAGGAGATGGGACGCTATGCGTTTGCCTCCAATATCAATGTGGAAGTTATCGATGCCAATTCCATAATTGTCTATGCGGCGGCGACCAACAATAAGGAGGAGCTTTCCAGGCGGCTGCTGCGATATATCATAGGCAATTCGGTGAACAGCACCTTTGGGGAGGAACTTTCCGAGGGGGTGCCTGCGCCCAACACGGTTTTTAAGTATGTGGATCGCCGCACTATGACGGAATATATAGAGATGTATGGCCCCTTGGACAATGATTACTGGTTCATTGTCAGCACCACTATGGAGAGCATACAGGAGAGTGTGCGGATCGCCAACCGCTTTCTGGCATACATCGGTGTGGCAGCGGCTTTTGTTGGCGGTATCCTGATGTGGATTTTGTCCAGACGGGTGACGGAGCCGGTGCTGGAACTGGCCAAGATCTCCGAGCGTATGACCCATTTGGATTTTGAGGCTAAATACCAGGGAAAGGAAAAAAATGAGATCGGCCTGTTGGGCAGCAATATCAACCAATTGTCCGAGTCCCTGGAGAGGACCATATCGGAGCTCAAGACGGCAAACAACGAATTGCAGAAGGATATAGAGAAGAAGGAACAGATTGACGAGATGCGCAAGGAGTTTCTGGCCAATGTATCCCATGAACTAAAGACTCCCATAGCGCTGATTCAAGGCTATGCGGAGGGACTTAGGGAGGGCATCAGCGACGATGCGGAGAGCCGTGACTTCTACTGCGAAGTCATTATGGACGAGGCGGGTAAGATGAATGCCATGGTGCAGAAGCTTCTGACGCTGAACCAGTTGGAATTTGGCAATGACAAGGTCAGCATGGAACGATTTGACATAGTGGCAATGATTCGGAATTATCTGCAGTCTGCGGAGATTTTGACACGCCAGAACGGGATCGAGGTAGAGATGGAGCAGACAGAGCCGATCTATGTTTGGGGTGACGAGTTCAAGACCGAGGAAGTGTTTATGAACTATTTCACCAATGCAGTCCATTACTGTCAGGGGGAGAAGCGGGTACGGATTCATGTGGATCAGGGAGATGACAGAGCGAGGATCAGCGTATTCAATACCGGGGAACCTATTCCGGAGGAGAGTCTGGAGCATCTGTGGGAAAAGTTTTATAAGGTGGATAAAGCCAGAACCCGGGAGTATGGCGGCAGTGGGGTAGGGCTGTCCATCGTTAAGGCGATCATGGAGTCCATGAATCAGGAATATGGGGTGCAAAATTGCCCTGATGGGGTGGAGTTCTGGTTTACTTTGGAGCTGGCGTAACATTTATACTGCATAACGCCAGAATTTATCGTACTGTATTGGTTAAACGTATATGGCTGGCGTTATGTAGTCAGGTTACTCGGAAATTTTAACTGTTAAGCAGTATAAATACCGATAAAAGCGATAACATGGGTGCAGCCCGCGTTATGCAGGAAAGAGGGAAGTATGGGAGAGCAGGAAGTGGGGCAGGAACTGGAGAGGGCGCTTCTGGTGGGAGTGGATATCGGAGAGGAAGAGGACTTCGATCATTCCATGGAAGAGCTGGGGAGTTTGGCCCAGGCTTGCGGGATGCAGGTGGTGGGAATCATTGTGCAGCGGCTGGATACGCCAAATAAGGCTTTTTATGTGGGGCCCGGCAAGGTGGAGGAGATCAGGGAGTATAGAGGGCAGTGCGAGGCGGAAGTCATTGTGTTTGACAACGCATTGTCACCTTCCCAGATTAGGAATCTGCAGCAGGAACTGGATATGCCTATATTGGACAGAACCACGCTGATTTTAGATATTTTTGCCCTCCGGGCGCAGACCAGAGAGGCCAAGCTGCAGGTGGAGACTGCCAGGCTACAGTATCTGCTGCCCAGGCTGGTGGGGATGCATGAGGCGCTGAGCAGACAGGGCGGCGCCAGCGGCAGCATGAGCAACAAGGGCACAGGTGAGAAAAAGCTGGAACTGGACCGCCGCAAGATAGAGCATCGTATCAGTGAACTGCGCAAGGAATTGGCGGAGGTGGAGCAGGGGCGCAATATCCAGCGGAAACGGCGTATACACTCCCGGATACCTCAGGTGGCTCTGGTAGGTTACACCAACGCCGGAAAATCCACCGTCATGAACCGACTGGTGGAACAGTACGGGCAGGCGTCGGAAAAGACGGTGCTGGAAAAGGATATGCTATTCGCCACATTGGAGACCAGTGTGCGTACCATAGAGACAGGGGACAACAAACCTTTTTTTCTGGTGGATACAGTGGGATTTATCCATAAGCTGCCCCATGGTCTGATCAAGGCATTTCATTCCACTTTGGAGGAAGTGCGTTATGCCGACCTGCTGGTACAGGTGGTGGACGTGTCGGATCCACAGTACAGGCAGCATATGGAAGTGACCAGGCAGACGCTAAATGAATTAGAAGCAGGTGACATTCCCATGGTGATCGTGTATAATAAGAGTGATCTGTGTGACCGGGAGCATCCCCGGCTGGTGGGAGATCATGTCTACATGGCGGCTGGGTCGGGCATCGGCATGGATGAATTACTTTCCCTGATTAAAGAAAAGCTCTTTGCGGACTATGTGGACTGCAGGTTTTTGTTTCCCTATGATCAAGGCGGAGTGGCATCTTACTTTATGGAACATGCCACCGTCTTAAAGCAGGAATACCGGGAGGAGGGTTTGTATCTGGAGGTGAGCTGCCATCGCCAAGATGCGGGAAAATATCAGCGGTATGTGACGGACATCAAGTGAAAACGCGCTGGTATTGGAAAGGTATGAGGGAGAAATGGAACAACAGGGAATTTACGAACGAATCAAGGACAGGGTGGGACAACTGAAAAGGGAGTCGCAGGACCGATTTTTTACAGAGTATCTTATAAAACTCGACAATAGCCTGATTCAAGAGAAACACCGGCTGGATGTAATGGAGACGCAATTGGACCTAAACTGTCAGATATACAGACAGCGCCTGGCGGCCGCTGATACGACGGCCAAGAGTGAAGCTGCCCGGGCAGTGCCGACGACGGGTGCGCAGGAGATGAACCAGACAGTCCCGGCGGCGGGTGCGCAGGAGATGAACCAGACAGTTCCGGCGGCGGGGACGCAGGAAATGGACCGAACAGTGTCTTCGATGGATACGCGGACCACGCCTCAGACTGTGGTTTCACAGGAATCCACTAAAAAGACAGTTCAGCCAGAAGCGGATTTGAGTCAGGGTACGTACAGTGCAGGGAAATTTTCGCAGCAGGCGGCATTTTCCCAGATGTATATGCAGCCCCAGGCGGATTCCAAACCTAAGAAGAACCACGAGTTTGCAATCGGTATCAATGTATTTGGCACCATAGGCGTGCTTTTCGTGCTGGCAGCTCTGATTCTGCTGGGGATCAACTATATGGGCAGCCTTGTCAAGGAACTGGGACTTTATGTGCTGGGACTGCTTGTGTGGGGCGTGGCGGAATTTGTGGTAAAGAAGAAGAGCCAAATCCTGTCTATGTTTTTTTCATCGCTGGGTATTGGCAGCCTGTATGTGACAACCATGGTGAACTTTCTTTTCCTGCACAATTTCAGCGGGCTGGTCACCATATTGATCACCACATTTATCACGGTGGTGGTGATGTTTGTGAGCCGGAAAAAAGATGCGGGCATCCTGCGGGTCATCTGTATTGGCGCGTGTATGGTCAGTTTCCTGATGATGGACACCCTGCATATGGTCAGTGATGTGGAATTGCTAATCTATATGGCGATGATCGTGGCGGTGCAGCTGTTGGGGATTTTTCTGCCGGTGAAAAAATGGGCTTATGGCATAGCTATCGGCCAGATGGCGGGAGCGGCAGTTTTTGCCTGTATATTTGCCATATTCACCGTCCCGTTGGCACAGGTGATGGAACTGCGGGCGCTCTATGTGATTGGTTTTGTTGTGGTAAGCATACTTCTCATGGAGTTGACGGTATGGAGGATGCCAGCCGAAAACGGGGAGCAGATGCTGGGGATTTGCATCACTTTTGGAATCGGTGCCTTTATGTCGATATTGGCCTATTTTCAATGCGC
>CAMWTF010000223.1 GCA_947177105.1 uncultured Lachnospiraceae bacterium
CGGTTAAATTTTCCCCCCCCCAGCCTGAACTGGCAAGATTTTCCAATATAACTGTTGACGGGCCGCTGTGAAGCTGCCGGACAACTTTTTAAGCGATATCTTCCGGTTTGATGGAGTCGGTGTAAACACCGGATACGCCCTCTGCTAAAAGTTTTTTAGCTTTATCAATATCGTTTACTGTGTGGACATAGACCTTGATGCCGTACTCCTCCGCAATAGCGGCAAAGGCCGGTTTCCACCAGTACTGGTCCATAGTGATGCCTTTAATGCCCCGCTCAGCGCAGTAGGCGGCTTTCTCTCGGAAGGAAGCCGTTGTCCCCTTGAAAGAGCTGTCTTGATACAGAGTATATATGTAGTGGGGGAAGGGATAGATATTGTTCAAGCCGGTACGCATATTTCCATCGTAAACCTGTATGGCGATCCGGTCAAACAGGTATGTCAATCCTAATTCGTGGGCATCTGCCAGCATGGCGTCAAACTGGATGGAGAATATATCGGACTCCGTGAATTTGGTATCTGTGATCACACAGATATCCGGATATGCCTCCATCAGCAGCAGGAGATCCCGGAAAGAGAGCGGCGTATATGTGTCCAGAATTTTTTCGGAAAGGAATTTTTCCAGGGTGGGGATATGGACCCAATCGATCCCGTCCTGCCAGGTGACCCACCAGTCGTGGCGCAGGACGACCTGCGCGTCTCTGGTCAGCCGCAGATCCACCTCGAACACCCGCACGCCGGCCTCGTACTGGGCCAGAAAGCTTTCCACACAGTTGGGCGTGGTAAGCCCGCCGATGGATCCCATGCCGTGGGCGACAAGCCGGGAATTGGCCAGGATCTCTGTGGCGGACAGTTCGCCCGCCGGTTTCTCTTTCTCCGGGACAATGGCCTCGCTATTCGCAGGCGCCTCGTCCGCGTCTGCGGCGGCAGCTTCATCGGGGGCGATGGTTCCCTTTGGCGATCCCGTTTCCGGCAGCGGGATCAGGGTGGACAGGCGCTCTCCGTAGGCGGGAGGTTCCGGATCCTGTGCCGGTGCGGCCTGTGCCTGCCGGAAAGGCTGGAGCAGCAGGCACGTACTGACAGTCAGCCCCAGCAGCGCCATAGCCAGCAGAAAGCGGGGCAGAAAAAGACGTTTTTTCGTTTTTTGCAGATGCTTCGGGGCGTATCTCACGGGATCTCCTCCAAATTATATCAGATATACCAAGTTTACACCAGGTTTCAGAAAAAGTCTACCATTTTTTCAATGGCGGAGGACGGGAAAGGCCCTTTTTGTGGGAAAGGCAGGAACATTTCCGTTGTCAGGAAAAAATTTCCGCTACCCTCTTGCGTTTTGTATTGGCATTTTGTATAATAACATACATCCATTTTTGGACAACTTATCAATACTAAATGACAGTAAGGAGCGTGACGACATGGCCGAGGAAAGCAGGACCCCTATCACCGAGGAGGCCGAAAGCAAGAATTTCATCCATCAGTTCATTGACGAGGACATCGCGGAAGGTGGCCGGTTCCAGGGCATGGCCGTCCATACCCGTTTCCCGCCGGAGCCTAACGGATATCTGCACATCGGACACTGCAAGGCGCTGTGCATCGATTTCGGCACAGCCGAAAAGTACGGCGGGCTGTGCAACCTGCGCATGGACGACACCAACCCCACCAAGGAGGACACGGAGTACGTGGAGGCAATCCAGGAGGACATCCATTGGCTTGGCTTCGACTGGGGGGACCGGTTTTTCTATGCGTCCGATTACTTCGAGAAGATGTACGAGTGCGCCGAGGCATTGATCCGGAAAGGGCTGGCCTATGTCTGCCAGCTGACCCCGGAGGAGTTTAAGGAGTACCGCGGCGATGTGAATACGCCTGCCCGCAGTCCTTACAGGGACCGGCCTGCTGAGGAGAGTCTGGACCTGTTCCGCCGGATGCGGGCGGGGGAGTTCCCCAACGGGGCCATGACCCTGCGGGCAAAGATCGATCTGGCCAGCGGCAACTTCAATATGCGCGACCCGGTGATCTACCGGATCAACCACATGCACCATCACCGCCAGGGAGACAAGTGGTGCATCTATCCCATGTACGACTTTGCCCATCCCATTGAGGACGCTATGGAGTGTATTACTCACTCTCTGTGTTCTCTGGAGTTTGAGGACCACCGGCCTCTGTACGACTGGGTGGTGAACAACTGCGATCTGCCCTCGAAGCCCCGGCAGATCGAATTTGCCCGGCTGGGCATCAACTATACCGTCATGAGCAAACGCAAGCTCCGCCAGCTGGTGGAGGAGGGGAAGGTCTCAGGCTGGGACGATCCCCGGATGCCTACGCTCTGCGGCCTGCGCCGGAGAGGGTATACCCCCGCCTCTATCCGCAATTTCTGTGAGCGCATCGGTGTGGCAAAGGCCAGCAGTACGGTGGAATTTGCTTTTCTGGAGCATTGCCTGCGGGAGGACCTGAATGAGTCGGCCCGGCGGGTGATGGCGGTGATCCGTCCGGTGAAGCTGGTTATTACCAACTATCCCGAGGGACAGAGCGAGACTTTTGAGGTGGAGAACAATCCCAACCGCCCCGAGGACGGGAACCGGACCATTACCTTTTCCCGGGAAATCTACGTGGAAGCGGAGGATTTTCTGGAGACACCGGTGCCTAAGTATAAGCGGCTGTATCCCGATGGCCCGGAGTGCCGCTTGAAAGGGGCGTATCTTATCAAGTGTACCGGCTGCAAGAAGGATGGGGACGGCAACGTGGTGGAGATCTACGCCACTTACGATCCTGAAAGCCGGGGCGGCAATCCCGCAGACGGCAGAAAGGTGAAGGGCGCTACTATTCACTGGGTAGATGCCGCCACGGCTGTGGACGCGGAGTGCCGCTTGTATGACAATCTGTTCTCTGATCCCGCTCCCGATGCCGCTGACAAAAACTTCCTGGATTGCATGAATCCCGATTCTCTGGAAATTGTTGCAGGATGCAAGGTGGAGGCCGGGCTGGCGGAAGCCGTGGCTCCGGCAAACTTCCAGTTTATGCGGGTGGGCTATTTCTGTCTGGACAGTAAGGACAGCAAGCCCGGACATCTGGTGTTCAACCGCAGCGTCGGATTGAAGGACAGCTTTAAAATGTAAGAGAATCCCCGGCGCTGCGCTGAAAAAGCGTACCGCCGGGGATTTTATCACTCTGTGATGACCGTATATCCATAATCGGAAAAAGTTTCCGGATCATTAGGGTAGAACTGAATGGCGGTCTGTACCAGTTTGAATTTCCCAGATAGGTTCCAGCTGCCCTGCATACGGTTCTCCATAGCTGTTTGGACGGGGTACTGGAACCATGTATTCTGATGGGTGTAATTGATCCAGCTGTCAATGATATATCCGTCCTCATTTTCCAGGGCATCGTAGGCCACATACCCCCGCTGGCGCTGGCCTTTGGCAGGGAAGGAAAAAGCGGCAAAGAGGTCGGTATTCTGCTGAGTTCCCCAGAATATGCTGTTGGACTGATAGCTTAGCTCACCCAGATAATGGTATGGCGCAGTGTAAGTTACGCCATCCTGGTCATACAACACCCGCCCTGAAGCCTCGCTGCCTTTGGACCAGCCCTCGGCAAGGTGGTAGGCGGGCCAGAACTGCATGGATTCTGTGCCATAGAAACCGGGGTCCACGATCCACTCAAAATGATGGATGATGTGCCAGCGTTCCCGCTCCCCGGGCAGCTCTACGGCTACGCTGGTAAGTCGCAGCTCGTTGACGTCATACTCGCGAGTTTGGACGCGGTAACCGTTTTCCTCCCGAATGACGATTCTGCCGCCATTTACAGGAAAATCCTTCTGATCCGTTATGATGCGGAGCACCCCTTCACAAGCGGCCAGATCCTCCGTTAACAGGTCGTCCAGCACGACTTCCGGGAAGCCTAGATCCAGCAGCTCTGTACGCAGCTCCTCCAGTCCGGTCTGTCCGGCAGGGGAGAGGGGCTGCCAGTCCATGTCATAGCCGCTTGCGAACAAATAGCCGCAGGCGATACCCGCCGCAGCGGCAATGAAAATCATGCCCCCCAATGTTCTGTCGGACAGGCGCACAGGAGCGGGCTCTATGGCATAACCCGCTTCCTCCATTTGACGGGGGAGCTTCCACAGGGTACGGAGGATAATGAAATAAGCGATGATGAGAAGCCATCCCAAAAATCCGGTATAACTCATCAGCGCCAGAATACATATGATGAGAAACCATACGGCCAGTGCCGTTGTTCCCGGCGCAGCAGGGGGAAGGCCCACTTTTTGCCTTGCGGTACGGAATCCGGAACGCAGGCCCAGGATCTGTATAAAGGACAGCACGCTCATCACATAAGGAAGTGCCTGCATCGCCAGCAGCTGATAGATCTCCGCCTGCCACACAGTGGCGTTTAGGATGGTGATCCCATATCGGACCACGGCCTGGAGGACGGCGAGATGCCAGCAGAGGGTAAATCCGCGGTTTTCGCGGCGTATGGCCCGGAATCCCAGCAAGAGCAGCAGTGTTCCGATAAAGGGCAGGATATAATTCAGACACCAGAAGTTAAAAGTGACCAGATTTAGAGCAATACCAAGTAAAGCGCGGTTTATGGCCTTGCGCCAGGGGGGGATTTCCGCCGCCAGATTGTCGTCCGGCGGAAGGGAGGAAGCTCCCGCCTGCATCAGGGCCTCCAATTCCTCATCGCTTAAACTGCGCAATTCCCGATCATTCACAGTAACGCACCTCCCAACTCCTTCCGCAGGCGTTTTTTCAGGCGGTACAGCCGCCCTTCCACCGCCCGCTCGGTCATGCCCATCTCTGCGGCAATTTGAGCGATGGATTGCAGATAATAATATTTCCGGTGGAACAGGATCCGGTCTTTCTGGGACAGGTTTTCCAAAGCCCGCGGCAGCTCTTCCAGCAGCGCCCGGCGCAGGGCTTGTTCCTCCGGCCCGGGGGCGGGGGAGGGCTGCTCCGGGGACAGG
>CAMWTF010000224.1 GCA_947177105.1 uncultured Lachnospiraceae bacterium
GTATTTAGGGAGCAGGAGCCGCTATATCACTGGGAAACTGGGAAGATGGCCGATGTGATGATCTATAAGCCAGGAGACCTGCCTGCTGTTGTACAGGAACAGCCGTTCCAGCCTACGAGTAATTGGGAGTACATGCCGAGAGACAAGATTTAAAATTATTGTCTTTAACCCTTTTTACCCTTTTTTCGGAGAAAAGGGTTTTCTTTTTGTACGCTAATCCAAGAGCCGTGTTGGCACAGTCTCTGTTCCCACCTTATTCAAAATATTATAAATGCCTGAAAGTACAGGAAGAAAGGGAGTTATTATGAAAAAGAGAATAGCGGCTATTATTTTGGTGGTTTCACTGGGAATTTCAGTGTTGGCAGGCTGCGGCAATGATGCAGGGCAGCCCCAGGGGAGTGTACCCGTGGAAGGCAGCGGGGCGTCTGCTGCGGCAGGAAATACTTCCGAAGTAGATGACACTGAGACCAATACGGAAACAGGCGCTCCATCATCTGAGGAAGAAAGTTATGACGGAAAGCTGGTTTCGGACGGCATTATGGAAGTGGACTATGCCAAGGGCTTTTCCATTGAACTTTTTCAGGGCGGCTACCGCATGCTCACCGTTGGTGATCCGGGCGCGAAGTATCTTGTGGTGCCGGAAGGGATGAGTGTGCCGGGGGAGTTGGATGAAACAGTGGCTGTGCTTCAGATGCCTATTGACAATGTGTATATTGCCAGCACAGGAATGGTCTCCCTGATGAACGCCATTGATGCACTAGACTATGTCAAGCTGGTGGCAACCGATGCGGATGGCTGGTATATTGACGAGGTAAAGGCAGCGGTGGAGGATGGCAGCATCGGGTTTTCCGGAAATTACAAGGAGCCTGATTATGAGATGATGGTGGAGCGGGGCATCCAGCTTCACATCGACAATGCCATGATCGATTCAGTGCCGGAAGTCAACGAGAAATTTATTGAACTTGGAATCCCGAACCTTGTTGAGATCTCTTCCAAGGAGAATCATCCCCTGGCTCGTGTGGAATGGGTGAAGCTGCTGGGTGTGCTGTTCGGCAGGGAAACAGAGGCACAGGCATATTTTGACAATCAGAAGGCATTGATGGATCAGGCAACGGCGACAGAAAGCTCCGGTATCACCGTGGCAATGGGTTACATCACATCCAGCGGCAAGTGCTATGCCAGAAACGGCGGGGACTATCTGGTACAGATGATCGGGCTTGCAGGAGGCGAGTATATCTGTGCTGATATGGAGCCGGAGGAGAGCGGGAATACTTCCATGACTTTTGAGGAGTGGTACGCAGCTTTCAAGGATGCGGATTATTTGTTCTACTGGAACCTTGGGAACAAGTTTTATTCCATCCAGGAGATGACGGAATATGAGCCTTTATTTGCAGATTTCAAGGCGGTACAGGATGGGCATGTATGGGTCACATCGCCTGACTTTACACAGGCGACCTCGGCAATCTCCTCTATTGTTGCTGATATGAATATGATTTTATCCAGCGAGAACCCGGATGAAGTGACAACGGATCACTTGATCAAAATACCGCAGGAAGCAGGGGAATAGGACAGTCAGTATGAAACAGACACGAAAAAGGTTTTTGACCACAATGGTCATCCTGACCGTTCTGTTGGCCTGGGGTCTGGTGCTGAACATAAACCTTGGATCAGTGCATATTCCATCCGGCGATATCTTCCGCATGGTGTGGGATGCCGCCCGGTATCAGGTGCTGAACCTGTTTACCGGGGGCGCCTATGGGCCGCAGCTGGAGGAGGTCATCGGGGCATCCACACAGTCAAAGATCCTTTTCAGTATCAGGATGCCCCGTATGATGCTGGCTGCTATTCTGGGTGGCGCGCTGGCTGTTTCCGGATTCCTGCTGCAGACATTTTTCCGGAATCCTATTGCCGGGCCTTTTGTGCTGGGTATTTCTTCCGGGGCAAAATTGATTGTGGGAATTACTTTGGTTTTCGGGGCGCAGTACATTGGAAAGATCAGCTCGGCAGCACTGATTGCATCAGCATTCTTCGGATCCCTTCTGGTAGTGTCCGCAGTGCTTTTATTTTCCCAGAGAGTACATAGCATGTCAATGCTGCTGGTAGTAGGAATTATGATAGGGTACATTTGTTCGGCGGCCACAGATTTTTGTATCGCTTTTGCAAAGGAACATGACATTGCGAATCTGGCGGGCTGGTCTATGGGAAGCTTTTCCGGTGCGAACTGGGGAAATGTGGTTTTTTCGGCATGGATATGCCTTCCGGGACTTGGGATGGCATGGCTTTTATCAAAACCTATTGGCGCCTATGCCCTTGGAGAGGGGTATGCGCAGAGCCTGGGCGTAAATGTAAAACTGTTCCGGGCGGTTCTGATTTTGTTGTCAAGTCTGCTTTCGGCCTGTGTGACCGCTTTTGCGGGTCCCATTTCTTTTGTGGGGATTGCGGTGCCGCATATCACAAAAACCATGTTAAAGACATCCCGCCCTGCAGTGGTGATCCCCGTAACATATTTAAGCGGGGCAGTATTCTGCATTTACTGCGACTTGATCGCACGGACTTTCTTTTCACCAACGGAACTGGCCATAGGAACTGTGACAGCAGCATTCGGGGCGCCTGTGGTAATTGTAATGATGCTGAAACGCCGTTCCACAAATATGTAGGGAACTGTCGGAACAGTTTTTTTGGAATTGCAGGAGATGCATATGGAGTATTTTAAGACAGAGGGTCTGGCGGTAGGGTATCGGGGCAGGAGCCTGATCCATGATATCAATATCGGCATGGAGAAAGGGAAGATTCTCACCCTGATCGGTCCCAATGGCGCAGGAAAGTCCACCATATTGAAAACGATTACCAGGCATCTGGCCAGAATCGGCGGGACGGTGGCGATAGGCGGAAAGGATATACAAGGCTGGAGTGCAAAAGAGATGGCAGGCCAAGTGGCGGTGGTGCTGACAGACCGCATCCGTCCTGAGTTGATGACCTGCGGGGAAGTGGTCGCCATGGGCCGTTATCCTTATACCAATGCCATGGGAAAGATGACAGCGGCAGATAAGGAGGCAGTTTTGCGGGCGCTTCAGAGGGTTCATGCCATAGAACTGGAGAAACAGGACTTTTCTACCCTGAGTGACGGCCAGCGTCAGCGTATCATGCTGGCGAGGGCAATCTGTCAGGAGCCGCAGGTGATCGTACTGGACGAGCCAACGGCGTATCTGGATATCCGTTTTAAAATTGAACTGTTGGACATCCTGCGGGAAATGGCCCATGAAGAAGGAACTGCCGTGGTGATGTCGCTCCATGAGATAGACCTGGCGTCAAAGATCTCTGATTATATGGTATGTGTGAAAGGGGACACCATAGCGGCTTTTGGCACACCGGAGGAGATCATGAAGGAGGGTGTCATAGAAAGCCTGTATGGGCTGGAAAAAGGAAACTATAACCAGCTCTATGGCAGTGTGGAGTTTGGCCGTCCTGAAGGGGAGCCAAGGGTGTTCGTGGTGGCGGGCGGCGGGTATGGCACGGAAGTGTACCGCCTGCTTCAAAAGTGGCAGATTCCCTTTGCAACGGGCATACTTCATGAAAATGACATTGACTGTCCGGTGGCTTCCGCTCTCAGCGGGCATGTGGTAACGGCGCCTGCCTTTGAGGAAATGACAAAGGAGCAGCTTGAAAAGGCGCTGGAATGGATGCAAAAGGCGGGGACTCTGATCCATGCAGGCACCCCCATAGGAAGCACCAACAGAGTGAACGGACAGCTGCTGGAGCTGGCGGAAGAAATGCGGTTTCCTATATACAGGAGTGCAGGGGAATGGCTGGAGGCACAGAGGCAGAACGGGCACTGTGGTGCGCAGGGCGCCGAAGTGTAGAGATGGAACTGGAATGGAGGGCATTATGGCAGAGGAGAAAGCACCAGGGCTGTTTCGGGAAGGGGATTCCCAATATAGGATAGTAAATCAGAAGCAGCTGCGAATGGGTATAACTACGGGGACCTGCGCCGCTGCGGCGGCACAGGCGGCAGCAGCCCATCTTCTTACTGGCGCCACACAGACAGAAATCCCGGTTCATACGCCCAAAGGAATCACGGCATATGTTCCGGTGCAATGTGCCCATGAGGAGGCAGGGAAATGTGAATATCTGGCAGTCAAGGACAGCGGGGATGACCCGGATGTGACGAACGGTGCGGAGGTCTATGTATCGGTGGAAAAGATGGGGGAAGAATGGATGCCGGATACAAAAGCCTTTACAGATGTACATTATCCCGGTCTGTGGCTGGAAGGCGGGCAGGGCATCGGGCGCGTAACAAGGGCAGGACTTGAACAGGACATCGGATATGCGGCCATCAACAAGGTTCCCAGGGCCATGATCTTTCAGGCAGTAGGCAACGTTATGGAACATGCGGAATATCAGGGCAGGCTTTTGATCGTGGTGCGCATTCCCGCCGGGGAGAAGCTGGCGGAAAAGACATTCAATCCCATGCTGGGCATTGAAGGCGGCATTTCGGTTCTTGGAACCAGCGGCATTCTGGAACCCATGAGCGAAAGGGCCATAGTAGATACCATAGAAACCCAGATCAGGCAGCTCCATGCCCAGGGGGAGAAAAGGCTTCTGGTGACACCGGGGAATTACGGGCAGGGTTATGTTTCAGCCTATCTGGGTCTGGATCTGGATCATAGTGTCAAATGCAGCAATTATGTGGGAGAGATCTTTGACCTGGCGGCAGCCTATGGGATGGAGGATCTTCTGCTGATCGGGAATATTGGAAAGCTGGTAAAGCTGGCGGCGGGCATTATGAATACCCATTCCAGGGTGGCAGACGGGCGGGGAGAGATCATGGCGGTACATACGGTATTGCAGGGCGGAGACCGCACAATGGCAGAGGTTTTGATGAACTGTATCACCACAGAGGAAATGCTGGGATACCTGGAAGAGTGGGGGCTGAGAGAGGC
>CAMWTF010000225.1 GCA_947177105.1 uncultured Lachnospiraceae bacterium
TTTCTCCAAATGGGCATTTCTTTCGCTTCTGCTCACACTCTTCACAGAAAAATGATTCCCATTGTACCATTTTTTACCGCTGTTGGGAATGTGTTCATAAAAAATTAAGGTTTATCATATAGTGTTAAGAATTATTTTCCAATTTCTGACCGGCACATGCAGCGTAATCGGGCAATACGCGCCGGGCAGAAAGGAAAATCTAATCTGTCGTGAGTATAAGCGAGTTCAGAAAGGCAGGGAAGGAAAATGAAGGTTGGAATCGTGGGAAGAAAAAAGGATACAGGAAATTATGAAGCTTTTTTGGACCGGCACCGGGTGCCTTACATGACCAGTCTCTCCATCAGCGATCTGTCTGCCTGTCAGAGTCTGATCTTTCCCGGCGGCGGCGACATTACCCCCGCATTTTTCGGAGAGCGGGACCGGGGTTCCCGCTCCATCGACACAGAGCTGGATATCCTGCAGCTGCAGGCGCTGGAATACGGCATACAGCGCCGCATCCCCATTCTGGGCATCTGCAAGGGAATGCAGATCATCAATGTGGGACTGGGAGGCAGCATCATCCAAGACTTGCCCTCCGCCGACGCTCATCGTTATATGGATGCGGATCAGTACCATGAAGCATACAACCTGCCCGGCGGTTTCCTGCATCACCTGTATGGAGAGACCATGGTGGTAAACAGCGCCCATCATCAGGGACTGGGCAAGCTGGGAAGAGGGCTGCAGGTGGTCTCCCGCTGCCCGTTGGATCAATGCATCGAGGGCATCTGTCATGAGAGTCTGCCCATCCTTGGAGTGCAGTGGCACCCTGAACGCCTGGATCCCGCCAGAACTGAGGCCAGAGGAACTGCGCTTCTGTCTTACTTTCTGGATGGCAGGCCATAAGCCGCCAGAGAACTTTCTGCACTTTCCTCAATGCCTGTCCTGGCCTCCCTCTTTTCGGGTGCGAGCCTTAAACTCCTGTTTCATGCGCAGACCCGCAATCTCAAACAGGGCTTTCACCGTCTGCCGCAGGGCTTTTTGCGTGTCCTCATCCATATCTTTCATAGCTCCAAGAATACCCGTCATGCTGCGCTTTAAATTGGCTGTAAAATCAATCAGATTGTCGGATTCCGAGGCCGACAGGATCTGGAACAGCGTGTCCACAAAGATGCGCAGGCTCTGTTCGTCCAACGACAGTATCCACTCATTGAGGGTATCGTCCACAAAGCGCCTGGTCTCATAGATATCCGACACGGTCACAAAATCTCCGTCCTGCACCAGCCAGGTAAAGGGATTATGCTGGGCCAGGCCAAAGGTGCGGCTCTCCACCACCTGGTAGCGGATATTTTTTTCGAACAGCATGCCCACCAGGGAGGAATGGGGCAGGATTTTGCAGGTGCGCTCCTGAATTTTTCCAAAATCACATTTTTCCAATACCTCCGGCCGAAAGCCCGGGCCGTCCATGCTGTAAATTTTCAAAATCCTGTCCTGCACCTGGGGTTCACAGTTCATGGCTGCGTAAACCGCCAGATTGCCCCCCTTGGAATGCCCTCCCACATAGAAATCCCTGGGCAGCCTCTCGGTGACCATGTTCAGATATTCTATGGCGAGTTCCTGGCCTGGCACCGGGGAGAGGAAGGCCATGTTGAAATCCTCTTTCCACCCCACGATGGTCTCATCCGTGCCCCGATAGGCCACATACATGGTGCCGTCCTCCAGCAGGAAGGTCACGGCGGAAAACTGGGTTTCAAAGTCCGTCTGGGTCTCGATAATGTTGATATAGTAGTTCAGCTTCATATTGCGGAAACGCACACATTTGCGCATGGCCTCAAACAGCGCACGGTTCTCTTTTTCATAGCGCTCGTCCCCGTAAAGTTTTTCATAGTCAGGGCGCTCATAGAGCTGCTGCAGGGACACGGGCTTTTCATTCGCTGTCACCGGCGGCACCATGCCGTCGAATTTCAGATAGGAAAACTGGCAGAGCACCAGGCTGTCCACGTCGTTCATGGGCTCGTCCTTCAGGCTCACATGGGCGTATTCTTTCAGATAATCTATAATTGTTCCCTTCATGGCTCCTCCTCTTTGAAGAGTGTCTGTTTTCAGTTCCGCATGTTCCCTACTGCGCCGCTTCCTCCCCGTAAATCTGTGTGCGGATAAATTCCTTGTTTTTCTCAAAATCCACCTGCAGCACCGACATCTTGCGGATCGTTACACCCTGGTAGCTGCCCGCTATGGGAATGCTGGCCTGTACAAGATCATAGGTCAGCAGCTTGGGGGCATCCAGACTCAGAGCATAGCACTCGGACTTGCTGATGTTGGTGGTCAGATTGGGCAGAATACCTTCAATCATATCGCCTAAATTGGTCAGCACCGAGGAGGGGAGCTGATGGAAAACCGCCTCCAGAATCTTGCGCTGGCGCTCCGTCCTGCCAAAGTCACTGCCGATGTACCGGTTGCGGCTGTAGGCCAGAGCCTGGGGGCCGTTGAGATGCAGCATTCCGCTGGCATCCGTGGGAAGGTAGTCCGTGTCGATAGGCCGGTTTTCCAGCATATTATACTCATTCAGATAGGCGTTGACCAGCTGTACCTCGTCATTTGTAAGCTCCAGTTCCACGCCGCCCACCGCGTCAATCAAGTTGGCAAATGCCTGAAAGTTCACCTGCACATAGCGGTTTACCTCAATATCCAGGTTCTGCTTGATAGTTTCCAGAAGCAGTTCCGGTCCTCCAAAGGCATAGGCCGCGTTCAGCCTGTTGCTCTCATGCCCCGGGATCTCCACATAGATATCCCGCAGCAGGGAGGTCAGATAGATGGTCTTGGTCTGGTTGCTTATGGACACCAGAATCATGGCGTCGGATCGCCCGTCCTCTCCGCCTGCGCGGGAATCATTGCCGATCAGCAGAATGTTGGTGACGCCTTCCTCTCTCATGGGCTGGTCGGCTAAAATCTCCGTGGGAGTGTACTCCACCTTGTCATACAGATGGGAGATTGTCACATACCAGAGGGCCGCCACCGCCAGCAGCAGAACTATCACCACGGTCAAAAAACGCCGAAGACCTCTATGCTTTTTCTTCTTGGCAGGTTGCTCACTGCCGCTTCCCTGCCGCCCAGAGGTCTGGTTCCTGCCCTGACCCCTGCGCTGTGTGGACTGGCCTTTGCCGCTTTCCTGGCGCTGCGCGGACGAGTTCTTTCCGCCTCCCTGGCGCTGTGTGGACTGTTCTTTTCCGCCTCTCTGGGATTTTGGCGGCTGCTTCTGCCCACTCTCACCCCGCCCGGCCGAAGAGGTAATTTTTTTTGAGCCTTGCCCTGTTCTTGGGGAGTTCTTCCCCTGTCCTGATTCGGCTATGTTTGCATTTCGTCTTGTCATGACTGCCTTTATCGGATCCTCACATTCATATGCTTCATATTCATTATACTCGCCATATTCCTCATATTCACCATACTCATGGCATTCATTGTGCTCTTTGCCTATATCCTGGTCTTCGTATCCATCATATTCTTCGTAATCCACATATTCCGCCGGGCTGGCCTTCTGTCCATTTTCGTATTCCTCATAGACCTCTTTCTCTAAAAATGCCTCCAGCCCCCTGTGGATCTGCTCCATCTCCGACAGGTTCCCTCTGCTGTTTTCCTTGTCCATGTTTTTCCTCTCCCCGCAGTATTGAAGTCTGACCGAGTCAGACTCCCGCCTCGCCTGTGCCGCCGCGCCAATGTGGCAAAATGAATTAATTAAATAATCGGGTTGATTTCCCGATTATTATATTGCCCTTTTGTCCGCATGGCAAGGCACTTTATGGAGAATTAATCAATTCTTTATTTTTATCTCTCTTTTCGGAAAAGTGTTCCCACTGCTTAACATTTGAAATAAAATGCATATTCTTACATATAATTACTGGATTTGTGCCGGAATTTATCTTAATCCATTCGCAAATACCCATGAATAAAACATTTCTTTTGGAGGTTTTGCGTATTCATAATCAAAGCAGGAGGATGTAGTCTCAATAATATTTATTGATTGTTCAAGTACTTCTCCAATTGATTTACCCGCAACATCAATTTCAATTTCGTTAATAAGAGGATTTCGCTTAATATTTTTTTCGTTCATCTTTTTCTGTAGTTCAAAATCTATAAGTCCATTATTGGGACGGTTTCTCATCTGTTCTTGAATTTGACGCAAATCACTGCATACGAGTTTTATTGTGACAAAATCAGTTCCTTTAAAAACAATAGGAATATCAGCCGTTCTTAAATCATCAATATCAGAAGCAATTATATTTTTATAACCAAGCCTATGAAAACACATAAGCATTGCCACCTGATTTTCCCAGCAAGTAAGTTCCTCAAGCTCTCCAGTCATTGGCTCGCTGCCATCTCGTGAAATAAAATCAGGTACCATATGCTGTTCTATACAGGTCGTTTTATAGTGCTTAAGCAGTCCGTTAGCTAAAGTGGTTTTACCTATACCACTTGCTCCCGTGACAAAAATAAAATCTTTCATATCCTTAACTCCACAAATTTGATTTATATACTTGATTATAAAATATATGCCTGATGCTTGCAATGCATATTTATAAGCCAACCCTTTACCAGAAAATGCCTGCTCTGTCAAATTTACGCAATCTTTACAACATCTATCGCAAAGGCGGCGCATTGCTGCGAGCGGCATGGACTCAGGCTGGCACAGCGCGCTCCAATGTCAGGGTAATCCGCAGCCGATCTCCCTCCAGACGGGCGCACACGCTGCCGTTCATCCGCTGTGCCAGTTCTTTTACGATAAACAGCCCCAGCCCGGAGGAACCTTTCCGCCGGGCCGAGTCTGCCTTGTAGAATCTGTCAAAAATGTGTTCCGGATCGGGCCTGCTGGTCTACGACACCATATTTTCAAAAAGCAGGCTGGCTTTCTCCTGTCGGATCACGATGTCTCCGCTGCCGTGCAGAAGCGCATTCTGGA
>CAMWTF010000226.1 GCA_947177105.1 uncultured Lachnospiraceae bacterium
CTTGATTTTAGTGCCCGCTAAAGCGGGCAGACGGGAGTTTGTGTGAAGAAAACGGGACAAATTATAAAAATCAGCATATTTTTGGGAATGCTCCTCTTGCCCTCCCTGCTCTGGTATGGAATCCGGATTTTCAGTCCCCAGACCTACCAGAAGCTGGACTATGACCTGGGAGAAAAAACAAATGTAGAATTTCCGAAGGAATTTCATATAGAGAACTACACACAGCAGCTGGAAGCATACTATAACGACAACGCACCCTTCCGCAGCACATTGATCTCCTGGCAGCAGAAGCTCTCCGGCGCTTTGGAGAGAGTTTATGGAGACCATCTGCAGGGAAGGCTCACCCGGCTGATCTACGGACCCGACAGCGGTGATTTCCTTGCGCCTCAGATCGTGGGAAACATTGTGCTGCTGGGAAGAGAAAACTGGTTGTTCTATGCCGGGGATGACAGCATCTCCTTTTACAGAGGAACCAACCCCCTGGATCAGGAACAGATGGCGGACCGTCTGGAATTAATGGTACAGCTGCAGGAATTGTGCAATGAAAGAGAAATTCAACTGCAATTCATAATTCTGCCCAACAAGGAGCAGGTATATGCGGAGCATATGCCCTCCTATGTGATCGAGGACAATTATAGGCGCACGGATCGATTCGTGGATTATGTCAAAGAACATTCCAATGTACCAATCATTTATCCCTTGCAGGAATTGCAGCAGGCTACTGCCGCCTGGCAGACCTATCACCAATATGACACGCACTGGAACCATGCCGGATCCTATATCGGCACCCAGGCTCTGTACGAAGCCTTGGGGCTGCCTACCACCGACCTGCAGGATCTGGAGGTGTCCCGGTGCGCCGCTACCACCAGCGATCTACTGATTCTGGGGGGACTGGATGCCTCCCAATACCCTGCGGAGCAGGATTATGCCATTGATTACAGACCCGAAGTCACTCTCATGGAAGTTCAGGGCGATCTCCAGCCCATGAGCATCTACTCCTCCCGTTCCGACTGCGGGAATGACACAGAATTTGTGATGGTCGGGGATTCCTTCCGATGCTTTATGATTGACTATCTGGCAAAGGATTTTTCCCACTGCGTCATAACATACAGAGAGACTTCAGACAACAGCACGGACTATCCTAAAGAGGTGGTCGAGAGCATACAAAATGCCGATATACTGGTTATGGAAGCGGTAGAACGCTACGACAACAAGCTGTTCCCCGCCATCGAAAAAGTGATCGAGATATTGCAGGCAGCTGAATAAAATTTTTGAAAAAAAGGCGGAGCATAATGGCAGACACGGAGCATATGGAGGGTGTATATCAGGCTACAAAGAAAAACGGGGAGGTTTACTATCGCTCCTCCCTCACCTATCGGCGCAGACATATCAGCCTGGGCAGCTATTCGGACGCACTGCTGGCACACCTGGCCTATCGCACCGCTTCTAAGCTGATTGCGGAGGGATCGACTCTGACCTTGGATGACTACCGCCCTACATCCGTCCTGGGCTTTGAGAAATGGGTTGTACTGCTGAACTTTAGGGACAACGGAATCTATCTGGGAACCCCCATCTATATTCGGCCACGCTTTTTTTACTACTATATGTCGCCCAACCATGTGCTGAAGTTTGACACCGACGACCTTTTCTACTATGCCTCCCATAAGATCATGCGCAGAGGCGGCCACTATTTTGTGGCGGATTATGGAATGCAGGTCAATATCGCCTCCCGCTATGGCATCAAGAGTTATGCTGTACCCGGCGTGGATTACGACTTTTTAAACGGCGACCCCACGGATTTTCGCCGGGAAAACCTTCGCATACGCAATACCTATCATGGGGTTCGCACCGTCACAAACAAGGGAGTCTGCCGCTACAGCGTCCGCATCCATGTGAACGGTTATTACAAGGTGGGGATCTATGACACTGTCACAGAGGCGGCCATCGCCTACAACAAGGCCGCCGATATTCTGGAAAAAAATGGACTTCGCAAGAATTTTCTCCGCAACTATGTGGAGGGAATCTCTCCCGCCGCCTATGCGGAAATATATTCTGCGCTGTCCATTTCTTCAAAAATCATCCACTATTTTTCCGAGTAATCAATAAAACTGATATTCAGGCTGGCATTGCCGGCGATCCCGTCTATGGAAGCCTGCCTGTCGTACTGCCACATACTGAAGCGATAGGGGTAGTCCGGCACATCCTCCTGCTGGGACAGCCATATGTCATAACCCGTAAGCTTAGACAGATCAACCTGCTTGATCAGCCAGTGCTTATCCCCATAGAGCATGGGTTCATACCCGCCAAACCGGATGGTATCCAGAAAAGCTTTGGCTATCGTGGTCTTTTCCGCCCTGCTCAGCGCCTCCACCCGGCAGGTGTCATTGTCTATATACTCCATGTCAAAAGCGATGGGATACTTGACCGTGTAGCCCTGCAGCTGCTGTATTACTACCAGCGCCTCCTCGATGGCCTCCGCCTCTGTTATGGCCTGGGAGAAAAAATACAGTCCGATCTCCAGCTTTGCATCCGAGGCCCTCTTAATGTTGTCGGAAAAGTATTCGTCTATCACCAGCTGGCCGCTGCTGTAACCCCGGGCACCCACCCGCAGCATCACGAAATCCACTCCCGCCTTTTTCAGCTTATTATATTCCACATAGCCCTCCGCCTTGGAGATATCCACCCCCACAAAGGATACCTGTCTGCCGTCCTCATAATATTTCATCAGATCCGATTGACAGACCAGCTGCGTAAAATCATATTCATGTTTGGGCAGATAGGGGCTGATCAGCACCCACTCTTCCCTCCCATCCTTATCCACCACCAGCGTATGCTTGCCGTCTGTGGCCGGATCACTTTCCTGGGGCTTTGGCGTTTCCTGCGTCACCTCCGGCTCCGGAGTCTCCACCGGGTACATATCCCAGAAGTCAAGATCGTCCGGAGTAAGGGTGCTGTCGCCGATCAGATCGGCGGTATCCGGGTAGCTTTCCGCCACCGCGCTCACCACCGGCGCAGGCTGCACGTCCGTATACCGTCTGGGCGGGTTCTGTCTGTGGTTGATATAGAGCACTACCAACAGGATGATCAGCACAAACATGCTGACCGCCACAATGGTAGAGACAATCGTAGGCGTCATTCCTGACTTATCTTTGTTATCATCAGGCAGTTTCATCTTACATTCCTCTTCCCAGCATAACTGGAATTTGGCTTAAGCCAAATTCCGGCTCACCGCAATATTGCTTAAATAATTACCATTCACCAAACAGTCTGCCACTGCAGGCTACTCATTGATAATAATGGCCTTCTTGGGACATTTCTCCATACAGGCCCCGCAGGCCACGCACTTCTCATGGTCAATAACGGCATGGAAATTCTCCACTCTGACCGCATCCGCAGGACAGGCTTTGACACAGAGACTACAGCCGATGCATCCTACGGTACATGCCTTCATGGTCACCGGCCCTTTGTCCGTCGAACTGCAGGCCACCACCTCTTTGGCGTCGGCGGGAATCAGGGAGATCAAATGCTTGGGACATATGGCGACACATTTTCCGCAAGCCTTACATTTCTGCTTATCCACCTTGGCCACGCCGTTCACGATATGGATGGCATCAAAGGGACAAGCCTTCACGCATGTGCCATACCCCAGACAGCCGCTGTTGCAGGACTTGGGGCCGCCGTTTGGCACAAAGGAAAGCATCCGGCAGTCCTCCACGCCGCTGTATTTATAATCCTGGCTGGTCTTGTCACAATCCCCCTGGCAGTGAACGAAGGCCACCATGGGCACTGCAGACTCTGCTTCGACCCCCATGATCCGGGCCACCTGTGCCCCCACTTTATCTCCACCCACAGGGCAGGCATTCACCGGGGCCTCCCCCTTGGCTATGGCCGCAGCCAGGCCGGAACAGCCCGCATAGCCGCAGCCGCCGCAGTTATTGCCGGGCAGCACACCCAGCACCGCTTCCTCCCTGGGATCCACTTCCACTTTGAATTTGATACCGGCAGCACCCAGGAACAGCCCGATGAAGATACCGATTGCCCCCACGATGCCCGCCGCAATAAGGATTCCTGTAATCATCTCCTAACCTCCTATAACAATCCGGAGAACCCACAGAAGGCGATGGCCATCAGCCCTGCGGTGAGCAGCACTGCTGGCATACCTTTGAAAGATTCCGGAATATCATTGTGCTCCATCTTCTCACGCAGGCCCGCCAGGATCACGATAGCCACGGTAAATCCCACCGCCGTGGCAAAACCGTTGACAATCCCCGTCAGGATGCCGTACTCCTTCTGCACATTGGTCAGGGCCACCCCCAGCACCGCGCAGTTGGTGGTAATCAGGGGCAGATATACCCCCAGCGCCTCATACAGCGCCGGCATGGCTTTGCGCAGAAACATTTCCACAAACTGCACCAGCGCCGCAATCACCAGAATAAAGCATATGGTCTGCAAATACTCGATATGTAGGGGCTGCAGGATAAAGCGGTACATCAGTCCTGCCACCGCGCTGGCCAGAGTGATAACAAAGATCACGGCTACGCCCATGCCCGCCGCGGTGTTGGTCTTCTTGGATACCCCCAGGAAGGGGCACAGCCCCAGGAACTGGCTCAAGACTACATTGCTCACCAGCGAGGAGCCGACCAATATGACAAGTAATTCTTTCACTGTTTCCATTTCAATCTCCTTATTTAGAGTATTCTTTGGGTTGCCAGCAGATCACGCTCTAAGCGTATCTGGCTGGATGAAAGATGTTTTTAGGGCTCTGTATCTGTCTTGGCCTCTTCGGTTTCTGACAGATCTTCCACCACCAGGTCATCGCCGTCATCATAAAATTTTCTTCTGCTGCATCCCTGCTCTCCGCAATTCATACAGTCCTCAGTGCAGCCGGAACCGATCTTGCTGGTGTCCTTCCCGGCCCTGGCCCCTC
>CAMWTF010000227.1 GCA_947177105.1 uncultured Lachnospiraceae bacterium
GTATGTATGAGATGCAGGAGAGGCTGTTGGCAGAGTTCCCGCAGCTGCTTCTGGAGAACTGTTCCGGCGGCGGCGCCCGTTTTGATCCGGGTATGCTGTACTACAGTCCCCAGATATGGTGCTCCGACGACGCTGATGCCATCGAGAGGCTGGCGATCCAGGAGGGGACATCACTGATATATCCGTTGTCATCCATGGGCGCCCATGTCAGTGTGTGCCCCAACCATACTGTGGGCCGCAATACTCCCTTTGAAACCAGAGGCTTTGTGGCGCTGGCGGGGACCTTTGGCTATGAGCTGGACATCACCAAGCTAAACGAAGAGGACAAGGAGATGGTGGGCAGACAGACCGCCATGTACCATAAGTTCAACGATTTGGTGCGGGAGGGCGACTATTACCGCATTGCCTCCTATGGGGACAACCATCTGTACGACTGTTTCCAGATAGTGAGCAAGGATAAAAAGGAGAGCCTGGTATTTTATGTGCAGGTGTTGGGAGAGCCCAACCGGCACAGCAGAATTTTGCGGCTTCAGGGGCTGGACGGGACTGCTGTGTATCATCTGTATGAGGTAGACATGCAGGGGGATGCCGAGTCCATAGTAAAAGACACGGACAAGGCATACAGCGGGCAGCTG
The DNA here is from genome assembly GCA_947177105.1 of uncultured Lachnospiraceae bacterium. Lineage (GTDB taxonomy): Bacteria > Bacillota > Clostridia > Lachnospirales > Lachnospiraceae > Acetatifactor. The sequence goes on from CAMWTF010000227.1 coordinate 636, forward strand.
CTGGAAAACGGCGGCATAATCCTGGAGCGCCTGTGGGGCGATTTCCGTGCGAAGCTGATCTGGCTGAAGCAGGAATAATACGGGGCATAAGCGGAACTTAAAAACAGCATATGCCCGGACAGTGCCTGGAATCAATGCCGGCGGCAGTATGGACGGGATTGATTCCACCGGGATAGGCGCTGGGAGGGCATAGGCGGAACTTAAAAACAGCATATGCCCGGACAGTGCCTGGAATCAATGCCGGCGGCAGTATGGACGGGATTGATTCCACCGGGATAGGCACTGGGAGGGCATAGGCGGAACTTAAAATAAGATAAAAAACCTTCGGATTACATGAGATAGGGATAGGGCAAACGAGAGATGGAGGTTGAGAGATGGCAAAGGGCGTAAGAATGTCGGACATAGCACAGCGGCTGGGAGTCAGCACCGTGACGGTGTCCAAGGCTCTGGCGGACCAGAAGGGCGTCAGTGAGGAGATGAGGGAGCGGATCAAGATCCTGGCGGAGGAGATGGGATACAAGCCGCCGGTCAGCAGCCGGCAGGAGGCAAAGCGCAGTTATAATATCGGCGTGATCATGGGCGAGCAGTATGTGGAAAAATATGCCACCTTTTACTGGGAATTTCACCAGAAGATTATCACCTGTGCCATTCAGAAGAATTGTTATGTGATTCCGGAGGTGCTGGACAGTGTTCGTGAGAAGGATCTGGAGGAGCCCAAGCTGGTGCAGGAAGATAAAATTGACGGATTGATTATCCTGGGAAGTATCCGAACCGAGTACCTGCGGATGCTGAAAAAAAAATGCAGGGTGCCTGTGGTGTATATGGATTTTTACGACAAGCAGCTGCAGGAGGACTGTGTGATCAGCAACAGCTTCTATGGAGCCTACTATATGACTAATTACCTGTTTCAGATGGGGCATGAAAAGATTGGTTTTGTGGGCACGGTGATGGCCACAGAGAGTATTATGGACAGGTACCTGGGATACCGGAAATCCCTGATGGAGCATGGGGTACAGGAGAGGCCGGACTGGGTGCTGAAGGACAGGAGCGATGAGAGCAGCATCTACTGCTATGACAGGATTGAGCTGCCCCAGGAATTGCCCACGGCCTTTGTGTGCAACAGTGACCTGACCGCCAGCAGGATGGTCAAGAGTCTGCTGGAGGCGGGCTACCGGGTGCCGGAGGATGTATCTCTGGTGGGCTATGACGACTGGCTGTTTCCCGGCCTGTGTGATGTGCCCATTACCACCTATTCGGTGAACATGACGCAGATGGCAGAGACGGGGATCGACATGTTAGTGCGCCGGATCGGCGGGGACGACAGCTGCTGCAATATGCAGATTATCGAGGGAGAGATTGTGATTCGGGACAGTGTGAGTAGATATGGTAATATGAATGGCAGCAGCGTCCCCGGTTTATAGGATGCTTGGACAGGTGAAGTTGCGAAGGCGCACGAGAGCGTCTTTCATGAGATCTTTTACGAATGAAAGACGTCTCTCTCATGTGTGCGCCGAAGGGACTTCACCCTTCAGTGCCATCGCGCAGCGATTTAAATAGGAGGAAAGAGATGAATATAGCGGAGGAAATGAGGGAGCATCTGGAGAAAAAGCTGCTGCCTTTCTGGAAGGGCCTGAAAGACGAGGAATATGGGGGCTTTTACGGCTTTATGGATACGAATGGGAATGTGGATAAGCAGGCGGTCAAGGGCTGCATTCTGAACAGCCGGATTCTGTGGTTTTTCTCCAACGCATGGATGGTCTTGCAGGATCAGAGTCTGAAGGAGTATGCGGACCACGCTTATCGTTTTTTGAAGGAGCATTGTCTGGACGGGCAGCGGGGCGGTGTCTATTGGTCCGTGACAAGCGACGGAAAACCGGAGGACACCACCAAACATACTTACAATCAGGCGTTTGCCATCTATGCCCTGTCCAGCTACTATGCGGCATCCGGCAACGGGGAGGCTCTGGAACTGGCCCGGGAGCTGCGGCGGGTTATCGAGACCAAATGTTTTGATAAGTACGGCTACAAGGAGGCGCTGGATATTGATTTTCAGCCTGCGGACAACGATAAACTGTCGGAGAACGGCGTTATGGCTGACCGTACCATGAACACTCTGCTGCATGTGTTTGAAGCTTACACGGAACTGCTGCGGGTATCCGGCGACGAGACGGCGGCTAAAAAGCTGCGCTGGATGATGGATCTGATTGCGGAAAAGATATACAATCCCAGGCTGCACCGGCAGGAGGTTTTTTTTGACAATGATATGAACAGCCTGATCGATCTTCACTCCTACGGCCATGACATAGAGACGGCATGGCTGGTGGACCGAGGGGTGTCAGTGCTGGGGGATCCGGCCTATAAGGCGAAGATGGCCCCCATCACGGCGGATTTGGAGCAGAATGTATATGAGACGGCCTACAGCAAGCATTCTCTTAAAAACGAGTGCGAGCGGGGCGTGGATGACGAGTGGCGGATCTGGTGGGTGCAGGCCGAGAGTGTGGTGGGCTTTTACAATGCCTGGCAGAAGGCCCCGGAGAAGGAGTATTTCCGGGAGGCGGCCCTGGACATATGGGAGTTTATCAAAAAATACGTGGCAGATCCCAGAGAGGGGGGCGAATGGTACTGGCGCACCGACGAAAACGGCAGGCCGGATCTGGACAAGCCCATCGTGGAACCCTGGAAGTGTCCCTATCACAACGGACGCATGTGCATGGAAATGATGAAGAGAGTCGAAATGTAATTGGCTTATTAAGGTTAGGAGGAGAAAAATGGTACATGAAAAATATTACGAACTGGCAGAAGAGCAGGAGAAGCTGCTGACGAGAAAAAACCAGGTGGACACAAGCTTTTACAATGGGCTGTTCGAGCGGTACAAATACCCGGTGCTGACCAGGGAACATGCGCCCGTACACTGGAGATTTGACGTACACAAGGAGACCAACCCCTATTTCATGGAGAGGCTGGGCATCAATGCGGTGATGAATTCCGGGGCCATCGAACTGGACGGCAAATTTTATCTGGTGGCCAGGGTGGAGGGCAATGACAGGAAATCCTTCTTTGCCGTGGCGGAGAGCGACAATGGCATAGACAATTTCCGTTTCTGGGATTACCCTATCCTGCTGCCGGACACCTGCCCGGAGGAGACCAATGTGTACGATATGCGTCTGACCAAGCATGAGGACGGCTGGATTTATGGTGTATTCTGCTCCGAGAGCAAGGACACCTCCGTAGGGGATCTGTCTGCGGCAGTGGCAGCGGCCGGTATTGTGCGCACCAAAAATCTGAAAGACTGGGAGCGTCTGCCGAACTTAAAGACCCTGAACTCCCCACAGCAGCGCAATGTGGTGCTGCACCCGGAGTTTGTGGATGGCAAGTACGCTTTTTATACCAGACCCATGGACGATTTTATTGACACCGGTTCCGGCGGCGGCATCGGTTTTGGGCTGTGTGAGGATATTACCCATGCGGTAATCGATGAGGAGATCATCACCAGCAAGAGAAAATACCACACCATAACCGAGGTGAAAAACGGCGCCGGAGCCGTGCCCATCAAAACGGAGCGTGGCTGGATACATATCGCCCACGGGGTGCGCAACACGGCGGCAGGGCTGCGCTATGTGATCTATGCCTTTGCCACGGCGCTGGAGGATCCCACAAAGGTGATCGCGGAGCCCTCCGGCCTGCTGATCGGCCCCAGAGGCCCGGAGAGGGTGGGGGATGTGTCCAATGTAGTGTTCACCAACGGCGCTATCGCCAGGGAGAATGGGGAGGTATACATCTACTATGCCTCCAGTGACACCCGGATGCATGTGGCCACCACAACTATCGACAAGCTGACGGACTATGTATTTAATACGCCGGAGGATCCTCTGCGCAGCGTGGAGTGTGTGGCGCAGAGATGTGAATTGATTGAGAAGAATCTGGAACTTTTGAAAAAGTAAGTGGCGCGCTGCTGCGAAACGCTAAGTTATGGAAGGAGCTATAAAATATGCATACAAAACATCTGCAGCGATATGCTTTGGCGGGGGAGCAGCCCGTCTCCTGGCAGGATCCGGGGCTCCAGTACTGCGGGCGGATTGACCGGGACCGGGAGGATGGGGCGCTCATGGTATATCCCGCCAGTTTTGTGCGAGTCCGCTTCACAGGCAGCAGCATCCGGGCGGTATTTACCAACATTCGCTCCTATTGGACCAGCTGCATGGGATGGACTTTGGACGGACAGCAGTACAGGGGGGATCTGGCAGACGAGGGGGAGACGGTTCTGACCCTGGGGAAAAACCTGGGGCAGGGG
>CAMWTF010000228.1 GCA_947177105.1 uncultured Lachnospiraceae bacterium
GGCGATGGATGTCTGATGCGGGTGCTGACAGATCAGGGCGCGGCGGGAACCATCGGCAGTCCGGGAGAATATGGCTGGGACGGCTGGACGGGCAATTATGTGACCATTGACCCTGCGGATGACATGGTGATGCTGTATTTTATCCAGAGATGCGGGTATAGCAGCACTTCCGCGCTGCGCAGGCTGCGCAATGCCACCTACGGAGCGTTGGAACGGCTGGAGGTATAGCAAGGCAGAGACAGGTAAGCAAAAAAGCCGGTGAGCAGTCACCGGCTTTGGTTTATTCCACCATTTTTACTCTGTGGTGTCCGACTCAGCAGCCACGGCGGAGGCTACAGAAGATACCACGGCGACGATAACCGCCACAATAATGATCAACAATCCACCTGCCAACAGTATAAACATGTATTTTTCCCTCCTGTTTCATTTTCTACCGCTTTCCAAATAAGTATAGCGTGTCCCGGCGGAAAAAACAACTACCAAATACAAATTTTTGGAATATTTTCTCCGGGGGATGCGCCCGCTGTAGCTCTCAGGTCATATTGTGTACATGCAGCTTTTCTCCGGTCCTTAGAAAATAGAAGGTTCCGCGGTAGCAGCCATTATCATACAATTTGACAATGATCTCACGCATCCGGCCGTCCAGCCTGTGGTACACGACCTTTTCCGGCCAGGGGAGCCCATAGATATAGTCCTGCTGCCGTTTATCCAGAATCTGAAACGACCCTTTGAGATAGGCGGATCCCCTTTTGGCATTTATCCCAAAATCACAGGAAACATAGGCATTTTCCTGTCCGTTCTCCCTGCATTTTCCTGCCAAAAAGTCTGCGAAAGCCCCGTCTCTTTCAGGGTAAAAGTCCCGCTCCCGCCAGAGGACAGGCTCTCCGGGGCTGCCGTCCGATACTGTTACCCGCCTAAAGCTGGCCTTTCCATACTGGTCATATTCTCTTATATAATCAAACTTTTCCGATGTTCCCTTTTTTCCCGGTTCCTCCAGGCACAGGGTTTTTGTGTCAAGCATATGCTCCCATACCGTTTTCTGCACCTTTTCCAGAGCGGTGGGAAAAGCCAGCTGTTCCTTGATCTGGGAAACCGTATAGCCCAGATCCGTCAGATGGCGGATTGCCCCGCCGCATGCCACTTCAAAGGTAAAGTCGGACAATGCGCTTTTAAAGTAGTCCTGTTCCGACATTTCTCATAATCCTCCTCGCACAGCTATATTGTATTGCTTTTTGTGGCCCAGGTAAAGCAAATAATCCCGCAAACATATTTTTTTTCTTTTTTGATTTTTCTATTGACAAATCCGGGAAAAAGGTGTATCTTTTGAAATACCCTATATAGGACAGGGAAGAGCGTCTATTCTTCCCCAGGTATATCAGTCTTCAGGTGAATCTCCGATTTCGGAAGTTACCCATGATGCAGAGAAGTATTAGTAACAGGCAGAGAAGTACATTGGCGTATTGACGAATACACGGATGTGCAGTCGCTTCCTTTTTGAACGGACAAAGAGGAAAGAACAGTTGAAACGGAAAGGACAGGTGAAGATTTTTTCTACATGACAGAAACAATACAGGCAGCAGGCGCGGCGGGCCCTTCGGAGGCGGATTTGTCCGTGCTGCTGGGCAGGCTGGTGGATGACTATTCCACCAAGAAGCAGCCGTCCCTGATCCAGATGAAAAAGGGCTTGATCAGCAGGGAGAGCTTTCTGAGGGAGGTCACACAATATGCGCTGCTTACCTATGAGGTAACCCCGGAGCAGGCTGGTGTGCTGACGGACCTATTTGAGCAGTATATCTTTGGATATTCCAGAATCTCTCCGCTGATTGACGATGCGGAGATCTCGGACATACGCATTGTCAGCCATGACAATATCCGCATAAAGAGACAGGGCCGGCGGATGGATGCCGGGATAGGATTTTTGTCGGAGAAGGAGTACCGGCAGTTTGTGGATTATGTGGCCACGAAAAATCAGGTCAATATCTCTAATCTTAACGCTATTCAGCGGTTTACGGATTCGGACAGCCACCCGGATTTCATTCTGCGTTTCACCGTCTCCATGCCCCTGGTGAACACCTACAGCGAGCCTTATCTGTGCATCCGTAAGGTGCCCCGGGATTTCCCGGAGATGGAGGAGCTGATCCGCAGGGGAATGCTGGAGCGGGAACTGGCAGAGCTTCTGATCTGTCGTTTCCGCAGTGGATCCACTCTGATTTGCGGCGGCAATTCCTCCGGCAAAACCACACTGCTGAACGCCCTCAAGGAGACCCTGCCGGATGATGTGGCTATTCTGGTGACCCAGCAGGCGGACGAGTTGACCACCAAGCGGCACCCGGATATGATGTTTCTGCACTCCCTGCCGGGCAGCGGGGAGAGCCAGGTCAGCTATGACCTGAAGAACATTAGCATTGCGGGATTGACCATGGATGTGGATTTTTTCATCATCGGCGAGGTGAAGGGGGATGAGGCGCTGTATCTGCTGAACGCAGCGTACACCGGGCAGCTCTGCGCGGCTACTCTCCATGCCCCGTCAGCCGATCGGGCGGTGGACAAGCTGGTGGACTATGCCATGTATGGCAGCCGTTACTCCAGGGAGGAGCTGATGAAGATGATGGAGTGTTTTACCACTGTGGTTTTTATGGAAAAATATCGGGTGAAGCAGGTGTTTGCGAACCGGGGCTGGAACCGGGAGACCAAGGAGATGAACTATGAGCGATTATATTAAGATACTGCTGCTGGCGGAACTGGCGGTGGGATTCACGGCGCTGTTTCTGTGGATCCGGCGGGAGAGTATTCTGCATCAGCTGTGGCACAGAGCCTATGACTCCCTAGAGACAGCAGCCGCCAGGAGGGTACAGGACAACAGGCGCAGTCTGCAGCTGTTACAGGGAAAAAAGAGCTTTTGGCAGCGTATGGAGCAGAGACTGTTATACAGCGGCATCAGCAGGCGGTTTCCGTCTCTGACGCCGGAGCTCTGGATTCTGGGTAATCTGGCGGCGGGCATGGCGGTTTATTTTCTGGCGCTGCTGCTGGGAGCGGCCTGGCAGCAGGCCCTGCTGGCGGCAGGGGGGTTATGGCTGCTCATTTCCGTGGCGGTGAATCAGTGTATGAGCCATAATTACAATGCCACGGACGAAAACCTTATGAAATTTCTGGATTTCCTGGGCAATTACAGCATCACCTCCGGCGAGATCACGGCAGTATTAGGACAGGTCAGCCCCTATGTGGGGGAGCCGCTGCGGGGAGTGCTGGACGCCTGCTATTACGAGGCACAGACATCAGGAGATACCAATATCGCGCTGCTGGCCATGGCAGAGAAGATCCAACATCCCAAATTCCGGGAACTGGTCAGGAACCTGGAGGTCAGTCTGCGGTACTCGGCGGACCTGACGGTGCTGGTGTCCCAGAGCAGACGGTCTCTCCGGGAGTATACCCGTATGCGGCAGGAGCGCAAGTCCCTGGTGCGGGAAGCCTGGGTAAACATCCTGATCCTGGGGGCAATGACCCTGGTGATTCTGAAGGCCCTGGAAGCCTTGGTGGGTATTCCGCTGTCGGAAATCATGCTTCACACTCTGCCGGGAATCGGCTGTCTGACGGTGATCGGCGTGATATTGCTGCTGTTCTACAGGCAGGTGCGGATGCTGGATCAGTAAAAGATGACCACACAGGGCTTTTATAGGAAACTACGTATTCTCAGGAGAAAACAGCGGGTATTTAAACCTTGTGGCATTTGTCTAAGGAACCTGCGGGTAACTTGGCTTATTGCCCAAGAAAATAGGAATGAGGGAGGATGACAAGCAATATGGACTACATAACAATACATAGGATACTGCAAGGGATACAGGTGACAACGGCGCTGTTGATCGGCATAGAGTGGATCTGTCTGATGTCCGGAGGGCATACGGGGGAGGTGGTGCTGAGAGCCTATGATACCTTCTGTATGCAGGCCCGCAGCAAGAAGAGCAGACTGTGGGATTATGAGAAATGGGAGGAATTTCTGAGAGTGAACGGTGCTGCTTACCACTACGGAAAGTGGATCAATCCCGTCAGTTACCTCACACTATGCCTGGCTCTGGCGGGCGCAGGCTTTCTGATCGGGCTTGCTTGGGGACTGCCTGTGGGAATTGCCGGGGCGGCACTGGCGGCATTTCTGCCGGGAATCCTGCTGGAGCGCATGAACCGCCGGGACAATGAAGCCATGCTGACGGAACTGAACCTGGTCTATAATGCGCTGGCCATACAGATCCGGGCGGGGGTCTATGTCACGGATGCCCTGGCGGAGGTGTATGGCAGCGTAAAGCAGGTCCGGCTCAGGGACGGACTGCAGACCTTGTCAGGCGACATCGTGATGAAGGCGGATCTGGACGAGGCTCTGGAGCGGTTTCAGGGACAATTCAGCAATCGCTATATTGACTCCCTGTGCATCACGATTCTTCAGGCTATGGAATCAGGACAAGCGGTGGAACTGCTGGGAGATATCGCAGACCAGATCAAGGATATGGAACTGACGCTGCAAAGCCGCAGGAAAGAGAGACTGGACCGCAGCATCACCTTTTACCAGCTGGGCATCTTCGCCGCCATCATTGCGGTGGTGCTGTATGCCTGCGTGGAGCATATGTTTATGAACAACATGTTTTGGAGTTGAGCAAATTTCCTTACAACACACGGATGAATGTCTGGACGCCCCAAGCGGCCGGATGTTCATCACCGGACCTGAGTGTTGGGAGGGAGAATGCGGTACTTAAATCAGGAGGACAAAAATGGAAAGATATGATATTTCAGGAAATGTTTTAAACAGCAAAAGAAGGAAAAAGGCATCCGCCCGCATCTGGACGGAGAGATTACGGTGCGCCATGACGGGCAAGAGCAGCGGAATTGACGGTCTGCTGGTGAC
>CAMWTF010000229.1 GCA_947177105.1 uncultured Lachnospiraceae bacterium
GGCCAGGGAGACACAGGAGCGGGCGAGGGCGCTGGGGCTGGAGCGGCAGGTTTCCTTTTTGGGATACCGCAATCCTGAAGAGACCCGTGATTATATGGAAAAGGCCCATATTTTCCTGGCTACCAGCGACAGGCAGGAGGGCTGGGGAGCCGTAATAAACGAGGCCATGAACAGCGGGTGCGCCCTGATCGCCGGGAAGGGCATGGGGGCGGCGCCCTATCTGGTCCGACCAGGTGAGAACGGTTATCTGTATGACCATAAAAATCCCCGGCAGGCGGTGGAGTATGCGCGGAAACTGGCGAGGGATAAGGCGCTGCGCAGACGCCTGGGCAGCGCCGCCTATGAGACGGTGCGGACTTTGTGGAATCCTCAGATTGCGGCCCAGCGGCTGTATGCCTGCATCGCGGCGGAAATCGCCGGGCATAAGCTGCCGGAATATGAGGAGGGGCCGCTGAGCAGAGATTTGATATGTCTGTAATTTGTGAAATTATGGTATGAGCAGAAAGAATGTGCCGTAGAGGTTATGGAAGATTGCATTGTGACAAGGAATCCTATCGTCACATTGTAGGAAACGGAGGACATATGGAGGCGGGAGAGTACAGAGAAGGGGCGCAGATGCCCGTAATCAGCGTGATCGTGCCAGTTTATAATATCATGCACTATCTGCCCCGTTGTGTGCAGTCCCTACGGCAGCAGACTTACCGGAACCTGGAGATTCTGCTGGTGGACGATGGCTCCACAGACGGTACGGGGCAGCTTTGTGATCAGCTGGCGGCACAGGACGACCGTATACGTGTGCTGCACAAGGAGAACGGGGGCACCTCCTCCGCCCGGAATATGGGAATTGAGACAGCCCAGGGGGAATACTTGGGTTTTGTTGACAGCGACGACTATGTGGAGCCGGACATGTATATGCAGCTGTACCGGGCCGCCGGAGGGAGAGAGGGCCATCTGGTGCAGGTGGGCAGGGATGAGGTGGATGAACAGGGCAGGCAGCTTCCCAGCATCTGTGAGATCCCAAAGAGAAAGCAGACTTTTTCTTCCGAGGAATTTTTGAGAGAACTGCTGATGCACCGGGGAGACTGCTCTTTCTGCACGAAACTGGTGCCCCGGCGGCTTCTGGGAAAGGAGCGGTTCCCGGAAAAGCAGCTGAATGAGGATTTTCATCTGATGATCCGGCTGCTGCAGCGTGTGGAGGGCATAGTGTCTCTGCCGGTGTGCGGCTATCATGTATTTTATCGCCTGGGCAGCAACACCCGGAAGACGCGGGAGAATGATTTCTCCAGAGTATTTTCGGACAATGTAAACAATGCGGATCTGGTTCTTGGGCTGGCAAAGGAGAAGTATCCGCAGCTGCAGCAGGTGGCCATGCGGTTCGGACTCTTTCAGAGGCTGGATTATCTGCTGCATATTCCCATCCCGCAGATGCGGCGGGACAATGAGCAGTACAGAGCCATTGTGCGGTTCCTGCGGGGGCATGTGAAGGACACGGTGAAATCCCCCTATCTGACGGTCAAAAACAAGCTGTATCTGCTGATGCTGACCGTGGTTCCCAGGTCAGTGCGGCGGCTGCACCGTCTGGGGATGAAGCTTAGGAGGATAATTCCCTAAAGTCAGTCTCTTAATAAGATCGTGCTTACAAAGAAGCATCCTTAAGCTATGGCAGCAGGAGGACGCTTCTTTTAATGTGTATTAAAAAAATTTTCGGCATCAGGCGCAACCTGCCCGGAGAAAATCCTATATATAAGTTGAAGGGCATGAGGAAATGCCTTTGGCAGAGAGGAGGCTTTTATGAAAACCAAAGAAGATCAGGAGATTGTGGAATTATATTGGAGGAGGGAGGAGAGCGCCATCAGGGAGACGGATATCAAGTATGGCAGGCTGTGTCATTACATTGCAAACAATATTTTGTCCAGCGATGAGGATTGCGAAGAATGTGTGAGTGACACGTATTTTGCGGTCTGGAACGCAATCCCACCCAAGCGGCCGGAACGGTTCTCGGCCTACCTGGGGCGGATCACAAGAAATCTGGCTTTGAACAGATTTGATTATCTGACTGCGGAAAAAAGGAGTGTACATGTGATGTGTTCACTGGAGGAGCTGGAGGAATGTGTTTCCGGCAGTGAATCACTGGATTCGGAACTGGCCCGTCGGCAGACTGAGTTGGCAATCAGTGATTTTCTCTTGAAGCAGGAGGAGGAAAAACGAAATATTTTTATCCGGCGCTATTGGTATTTTGATTCCATAGGAGAGATATGCAGGCAGACCGGTTTGCGGGAGAGCAAGGTCAAGTCCATTTTGTTTCGAATGCGGGGAAAGTTAAAAATATATTTGGAAAGCGAGGGCATTGAAGTATGAACAGCAGAGAATTGGCGGATAGAATCGGAAATATGGACGGATATATGGTGCAGCAGGCCCAAAGGCTGCCCAATTATGGCGCAAGGCACCGAAAAAAATGGGCCATGAGGATTGCCTCCTGTGTGGCGGCTCTTGTATTGGCAGTTGGAAGCTTTACTGCTGGCGCAGTGGTTTTTGCGAAAGAGGCGTCGGCAGAGCCGGAGATGGTTACCTTGGAGGAGATTGGGCTTACGCTGCTTTTGCCGGATACATGGAAAGGAAACTATTCCGTAGAAGTAGGAGAGATGGAGGGGGGATATCTTTACACTTTTTATGACAATACCATCCATGGGCAAGGGGGCGAATGGACGGAAAGCGGCGCGCTGTTTTTCATAGGAACTTACGGTGACACGCCCATGACAGAGGCAGAGATGGATGCGGAGCATCATCATGCCTATGCCTATGAATATCTGTTTTCTACCAGAACCACCAATTATATTATGGTCTCCGTCAGCGACGTGCAGTACGATCCCGGTGATCCGGATATGAGCAGTCACTATGAGATGATGGTACAGGGTATTTCGGATATTCGGTTTGTTCTGGACAATGTGCTGTAAAATTTTTGTCTTTTGTCCGATTTCCTGGTATATGACGATTTGATCAGTCAAAATACTCCAGCGCATAGACAAAGCGTTCCGCCAGCCGCTTTCTTCCCGCAGCGTTCAGGTGCAGGTGGTCCTCCAGGTAATCCTCTGCGTTCACTTCGTTGACCGTGCCATAGATATTGTCCAGGTAGGATACCGAGTGGTCATAGGCAATGTGTTCCAGGTTGCCCGCATAGGTGGACAGAGAATAGCCGTTGGATTTGTGGATGTCGCTGCTGATGTATTCCCCGTTTTCGTCCACATAAAAGGCATAGGTGGGCGACATGACGATGATCCGAAGATGAGGGAAGGCATTGCAGAGCAGTTCCAGGCTGGCATCCATATTGCCTGCAAAAGTCTGAATATCCGTGGGATTCAACATGTTATACAGGGGCCGTTCCTCCAGATAGTCCGAGGCGTCATACATGATGGCCAGCACGTCCACATTCTGAAAATCCAAGGTTGACAGGGTGTCGTAGGCGTAGCGGGCGTCTGCGGGCGCGGCATCCCCCATGGCGGCAAAGGCGCTGTCATAGATTCCGGTATTTTGCAGAGTGATCAGCGTGGACAGCCAATACAGATTGAAGGCGTCCATGGGATCCTCATCTGCCAGAAAAGTCTCTTTGGCAGCTGCCAGATGGGAACCGGCCACCGAGCAGTTATAGAAAGTGGCATCTGTCATGCTGCCGGCCAGGCTCACAACGCCGTCGTCGGAGTTCCGCTCATCGGAGAAGGGCGAATTGCCCAATATTACCACTGTACGGATGCCGTCCGTATCCATGCGCTGCCCCACCGGGACATTGACCATACTATCTAACACTTCAATAAGTTCGGTGTCGTCGAAGTCCGCATCGGGATCAAAAAAGGAAGGCACACGGGTTCCCCAGTTGGAGAAGCGGAAAAAAATTAATCCGATGCAAAACAGCAATACGAGGACAAAAGCGATATGCAGGATGATCCGGGAAAAAAAGTTTCCAGAACGCCCGGGGGCATCCTCTTCCTCATCCCCATCCTCTTCTTCATAGGGAGGGGCGCTGCCATAGAGTTCATCATTCTCTTCATAGGCCGCTTCGGCATCTAAGCGTGTATCTTCCTCTATTGCAGGAGCGCTCTCACTAAAGTCCCCTTTGTCCATAAGGGAATCCACAGGAACCAGATCCAGGTCAATGATCTCTATGTCCGGAATATTTGATTGGCGATGTGTTTTAGCGGATTCCTGTCGCATGGCGTACCTCACTTTCTGCTTTTCTATTCTACTATTATTCCAGCGGATTGTCCATAAAGAAATAGAACTAAAGGACTGTATGCCTTATTTTGTGGATAAATTAAGTTTTTATGAATATTTCTTTTTTTCTTGAACCGATGACGGCTTCAATGTTATACTGTACAGCAGATATACGGGCAGAGGTAAGCCGGACTGAAGAGAGACGGAGGATCTCGGAACGGGAGGAAAAGCATGAGGAAATCGGCAAGGCGCTTTGGCAGACCGACGAAAACAACAGAGGAAATCATAGCGGAATTCCAGGAAGAGTGGGATGGCGAGGAATATCAGGAAGAGCCTTGCGAAGAAGAATATAATGGCGAGACCTATGACGGTGAGGCGATAGAGGAATATGAAGAACCCTATCCGGAGGAAGAGGAATATGATGATTTTGAAGAGGATGTATGCGAAGGGGTAGAGGCGGAATACGAGGAACCGGAGGAATATGATATGGAATCTTCCGGGGAGGAGATGGAGGAAGAATACGATCTGGAACTGGCCGGGGAGGAGATGGGGGAGGAATACGATCCGGAACTGGCCGGGGAGGAACTGGAGGAGGAATACGATCCGGAATTGGCCGGGGAGGAGATGGAGGAAGAATACGATCCGGAAT
>CAMWTF010000230.1 GCA_947177105.1 uncultured Lachnospiraceae bacterium
AGATAGGATACATTCCTGCTATCCTCGGCCGGAACAGACACAAAAATGGGCAGATACCCGTACTCGGGCTCAGGCTCTTCCTCCCTGCCGCAGGATCCCAGCGCCAGGGCACACAGCAAAAGAATCCCGGCGGCAGCTTTTGCGATTCTTCCTTTTGGACTCATATGACTTCCCCCTTGTCAAGGCACTTCTAATCTTTGAGATTTAACCCTGGCTCTTGTACCGCTTTCAAACTTACCTTGTCCCTGCATATCTGGAGTTTGGCTTGGCCAAACTCCGGCTTTGCCTGTGTTATTGCGTCAATCGATATTTGGAGCATTAGTTTCAAACTCATTTTAGTACCATATCTGACTAGTGTCAAGTCTCATTCCCTTACCGCCCCCTAATACTCCGGTTCCTCCTCATGCTCGCCGATATCGGATTTGGGCCTTTCCAGCCCCTCGATGGTGATGCCGTTTTTCTCCGCATAGTCCCATAGGGCTGCATGAATGGCCTCCTCCGCCAACAGGGAGCAGTGTACTTTCACCGGCGGAAGGCCGTCCAGCGCCTCCATCACGGCTTTGTTGGTTACCTGCATGGCCTCCTGAATGGTTTTTCCCTTCACCAGTTCCGTAGCCATGGAACTGGTGGCCACCGCCGCCCCGCATCCAAAGGTTTTAAATTTTACGTCCCGGATAATCCCCTCCTCATCTATATCCAGAAATATCCGCATAATATCGCCGCACTTGGCATTGCCCACGGTGCCCACGCCGCTGGCATCCTCTATCTCCCCCACATTCCGTGGATTCTGAAAATGGTCCATCACTTTTTCACTGTACATGGTAGTCTCCTATTAATACTTTTTAAGCTTAAATTTGGAAGTAAAGTTTGGAAGTAAAACTTCCAAATACGCATTAACGCAGTATCGCAGGCCAGCCTGCGATATGCAGGAAAGAGGTAAGTTTGAATGTTTCACATTCAAATACTGATTGATGCAGTATCGCAGGCAAAGCCAGCGATATGCATGTAGAGGTAAGTCTCACAATCACCTACATTTTTTTCACTTATTCTCTCCTGACACAGGACAAATCACAGATCAGATGCGCAGGATCCGGCTGTCTGGGATTTCATAAAGTCCTCATACAGTGGGGACATAGCCCGCAGTTTCCCCACGATCTCCGCAATGGCCTCCACCACGGTGTCCATCTCCTCCCTGGTATTCTCCTCCGACAGAGTCAGCCGCAGGGAACCATGGGCAAGCTCATGGGACAGGCCCAGGGCCAGCAGCACATGGGAGGGGTCCAGGGCCCCAGAGGTACAGGCGGAACCGCTGGAACCGCAAATTCCTTTCATATCCAGCATGATCAGCAGTGACTCCCCCTCCACAAACTGAAAACTGAAATTCACATTGCCGGGCAGCCTCCTGCTGCGGTCCCCGTTCAGCCGACAGTAAGGGATCTTCTCATATATCTGCTTAATGAGATAGTCCCGCAGTTCCGTTTCCTTTTTGGTTTTTTCCGGCATGATCCGCACCGCCCGCTCTATGGCCTTGCCAAAGCCCACAATGCCGGGAATATTCTCTGTCCCTGCCCGGCGCGACCGCTCCTGGGCGCCGCCGTGGATGAAACTGCGCAGCTTCAGACCAGAGCGGATGTAAAGGCAGCCCACTCCCTTGGGGCCGTTCACTTTATGGGCGCTGGCGCTGAGCATGTCAATGTGCAGTTCGTCCACTTGGATGGGCAGCTGCCCAAATGCCTGCACCGCGTCCGTGTGAAACAGGATGCCCCTGTCGTGGGCCATCTGTCCGATCTCCCGGATAGGCTGCAAAGTCCCCACCTCATTGTTGGCATACATCACCGAAATCAGTATGGTGTCCGGGCGTATCGCCGCCTCCAGTTCCTCCAGCTTTACAATGCCGTTTTCGTCCACCCCTGCATAAGTCACCTCATAGCCCTGTTTTTCCAGGTATTCACAGGTATGCAGGACGGCGTGATGTTCTATCCGGGTGGTGATAATATGCTTTCCCTTATCTCTGTAAGCCTCCGCTGCCGCCTTCAAGGCCCAGTTATCCGCCTCGGATCCCCCGGCGGTAAAATAGATTTCTTCCTGCTTGGCCCCCAGATAATCCGCCAGCGTCCTTCTGGCCTGGTTCAGCGCTTTCTTGCTGGCGGAACCAAGGGTATAAATACTGCTGGCATTGCCATAGTATTCGCTGAAAAAAGGAAGCATAGCCTCCACCACCTCCGGCGCCGTCTTAGTTGTGGCCGCGTTATCCAAATAGATCACATCTGATCCCTCCTTACTTTTCCTCCTGCAGATCCTTTTTTCTGCACACAGTCAAAGAATCTGCCGATTTAATTCCTAGTGTTTTACTAAGAATTGACATTTCTAATATATCACCCCCTGTTCATTCTGTCAACTCCCCCGCAGACTTAGTCACTTATGACAAAGCTGTGTACATAATGAGAAATTTTGCTGCCGGTTCCGGGGATGCTGGATAGTGCAAAGGCGTGACAAACAACGAAAAGTGTTAAAGCAAAAATGAATGGAATTGTGTGTGCGTTTATGGTAGAATAATAAAATCAAACACATTTACAATAAAATATTTTGCGGAGAGAGATTATGGAAAAGTCTATTCAACTCTATACTAAAAAACTGGATAACTATTTTGATTCTAACGGAAAATTACTGCAATACCCATCTAAAAGACCGATGAGGATTATTGTTCTTATAAAAATCGTAGAGCAAATGGAAGAAAGCAGGAAATATACAGAAAAAGAAATAAATGAAATCATTAGGTCGCATATTGCATTTAGTGATATAGAGTTAATTCGCCGGGAAATGTACCAATATAAATTGCTTGGAAGACTTCGAGACGGTTCGGAGTATTGGGTGGAAACTGACTGGAGAAATGCATATGCAGAATATGTCAGAGAGGATTAGGCCGTGGCAGATGAAAGAAAACATCCTAAACATGCATAGTAACCCAAGCCGGGTAATATAATAGGGAAACCGTATTTATAAGGGGATTCCTATGTCATCCTCCACAAAAAAACTCTCTCGTCCCCATACCAGGCATCCCCTGATCATGGGAACCGCCATATTGACCGTCACCGGGCTGATCACTCGGATTATCGGATTTTTCTACCGCATATACTTATCCCGGCTGTTCGGGGAGGAGGGCATGGGTATCTACCAGCTGCTTTCCCCTGTGCTGGCCCTGTCCTTCTCCCTGACCGCCGCAGGCTTTCAGACAGCCATCTCCAAATTCGTGGCGGCGCAGGCCGGGCGCGAGAACACTGCCTTCCCCTCCCGCCGTCCCATGGCAATGGGGCTGCTGCTGACAATTCCCTTGTCCCTCGCCTGCACCGCAGTACTCTTTCTGGAGAGCGACTACATTGCGATCCATTTACTTCAGGAACCCCGGACTGCCGACATGCTCCGCATATTAGCCCCCTCCATCCCTCTGAGCGCCATTCACGCCTGTGTCAACGGCTATTTTTACGGCATCAAAAAGGCTGGCGTCCCCGCAGGCACCCAGCTGTTTGAGCAATGCTGCCGAGTGGCCTGCGTCTATCTGGTATCCGCCTACATACTGGCCCAGGGCCACACCCCATCCATCAATGTGGCGGTGCTGGGCCTGACCATCGGAGAGGGTTGTTCCATGTTGGCTGCTCTGCTGGCTGCATGGTATCATTTTTCCGGCTTTGCCCGGCGTTTTGCCACCCCGCGCTCCGCATCCGTTCCCGGCTATGGACAGCTGCTGGGAATGGTCATCCCCCTGACCGCCAACCGGATCATACTGAACCTGCTGCAGAGCGTGGAATCCGTATCCATCCCCGCAGGGCTACGCAGCTATGGCTATGACAATGCCACTGCCCTCAGTGTGTACGGCGTGCTGACGGGCATGGCCTTTCCCATGATTTTCTTCCCAAATGCTCTCACCGGCTCCGTGTCCGTCATGCTGCTGCCCATGATCTCCGAGAGCTATGCCAAAGGGGACGATGAGGGCATCCGCCGGGCCATCCTGCGCACGGTAAAATACTGTTTTCTATTGGGGTTTGCCTGTATGGGCTTTTTCCTGCTCACCGGAAAGCTCCTGGGAGAGGGATTGTACAAAAGCCCTCTGGCGGGACATTTCATCCGCACCCTGAGCCTTATCTGCCCCTTCCTCTATCTGGACACCACCCTGTCCAGCATCCTCCAGGGCCTGGGGATGGCGGGGCGCCTGTTCTTTATCAATGTGACCTCCCTGCTGGCGCGGCTGCTTTTCATCCTGCTGACCGTCCCCTGTCTCGGCATTCAGGGTTACCTGTACGGGCTGCTGATAAGCCAGACTCTGCAATGCGCCCTCTATCTGGCCTGCCTGTGGCGGCGCAGCCTACAAATAAATAGATAATTTTCACGTTTTGATTTCGCTTTATCCGAGTTAGGAAAATCGCACAAAATGCTTGCCATATTTTTAGCAATATACTATAATGAGTACTGCTTAAGAGTAATCAGCAAAAAAAGCAAATAACCGCTCTGGCACAACGGTTACCGCACACTAATCAGCATATTCCCGTACATCCCACTGATCAACATCGGGGCGCCTATGCGACCAGATGTTGATCACCTGCTTGTGGGATGGATGGGAATATGCGGTACTCTAAATAGAAAGGTCTGAAGATACAATGGGTTTCACATTTATTAAAAAACTACCTACCCCTGACGAGATTCGGGAACAATATCCCCTGCCCCAGGCTCTGGCACAACGCAAGGCAGAGCGTGACCGGGAGATCCGGGAAGTCCTCACGGGCAAAAACAATAAACTGCTGGTGATCATTGGCCCTTGTTCCGATGACAATGAAGATTCCGTATGCGACTACGTAAATC
>CAMWTF010000231.1 GCA_947177105.1 uncultured Lachnospiraceae bacterium
TGTATATATTGCCCATTCCCTGTTCCAGAAAAGAGGCGTTTCGCAAACGCCTAAGTATTTTTTATCGGAAAAGGAGTGAGAAAAGTGAGAGAACAACTGCGAGAAATATTAAACCGGGTATCTCTGGTTCCCACCAGGGAGTGTACCCAGGAGCAGGTCTCCATCCTTCTGGGGGCAATCGGACTGGAGCTGTATGCGGCTTACAGTAAGTTGATACAGCTGGAGACGGAGTTTAGACACGCGCCGGAATATCTGGAGAACGGACAAAGGCTGGATGTGGAGGAAACCATGGAGATTAACGGGAAAACCTTCCTCTCCATAGGGCGGAAATTTGAAAAGCGCAGTCAGGAACTGCTGCTGTTTCAGGAGAGGGACGGTGCTTTCTGCGAGCCGGTAAGCGCCCTGCTGCTGCAGCTTACTCAGGAGGTAAAGGAGCTGGCGCAGCGTCGGCTGGGGGAGGACGCCAGCGGGGGTGTCAGCGAATATCTGCAGCAGCTGCGGGATGTGGCCCAGGCTCTGCGAGAGTATCTGGGACTCTGTGTCGGAAGCACAGCGATCTGGGAGAACGGGGAGGTTTCCGTCTCCGATATAAGTGGAATATAGTAGGACATCAATTGTCCGATTCGTCACGGCGCACAGGCGTGTGGCTGGGAAAATTAGATAAATGGAGTTGGAGAAAATGGAAATAGTAGAAAGTATTTTGACGAATAATCCCTGTTTTTTAAAGGGCGAAAAGATCGCCGTGAAGGGGCTGATGCTGCACAGTGTGGGATGTTCCCAGCCCTCGGCGGAGGTTTTTGTGAGCAAGTGGAACCGGCAGGAGGCATCCAGGGCCTGTGTACACGCTTTTATCGACGGCAATACGGGCAAGGTATACCAGACTCTGCCCTGGAACTACCGGGGCTGGCACGGGGGCGGCCGTTCCAATAATACCCATATCGGAGTGGAGATGTGCGAGCCTGCCTGCATCCATTATACAGGCGGCGCGTCCTTTACCTGCGCGGACAGAGATATGGCTATGGCGGTGGTGAAGCGCACCTATGACGCGGCGGTGGAGCTGTTTTCGTTTCTCTGTCGGGAGTTCTCCCTGGATCCCCTGGCGGACGGCGTGATTGTGAGCCATAAAGAGGGACATGCCCGGGGTATTGCATCAGGGCACGGGGATCCAGATCATCTCTGGAAGGGTTTGCGGAGCGGCTACACCATGGACGGCTTCCGCCGGGATGTGAGCGCAGCCCTGGGCGGCGGGGCACAGAGAAAACAGGAAGCGCCCGCACAGACAGAGACGCCTGCGCCGGAGATTGTCCCAACGGCTGCACAGGCGGCAGAAGTCGGTTCCGCTATGGTGGTCCCTAATGTTTCTGACGGGAGGATGCATATATCGGAAAGGGGCGTGGAACTGGTGGCTCGATTTGAGGGATGCCGTCTGGAAGCCTATCTGTGCCCGGCGGGAAAATGGACTATCGGCTACGGACATACGGAAGGTGTCAAGCCGGGAGAACGGTTGGATTCCCAGGAGGATGCAAAAAGACTGCTCAGAAAGGATCTGGAAAAGTATGAGACTTATGTAAACAGTTTCATGGAGAAAGGAACAATCTCTTTTCCGCTGAACCAGAACCAGTTTGATGCCCTGACCAGCTTTTGTTACAACTGCGGAAAGGGCAATTTGCAGAAGCTGGTATCCGGCAGGGATGCCGCCACGGTGGGACAGAAGATACTGCTGTACAATAAGAGCGCCGGGAAAGTGCTTGCGGGGCTGGTGCGCAGGAGAGAAGAGGAAAGCGCGCTTTTTATGAGTTGACGCTTTGTATAACTGCCGAAGCGGGCAGGGGTGAAAAGGAGGTGCGTTACCGTGAGTGAGGAATATGGCAGCTGGGAGCAGGAGGCGGAACCGCAGGGGGACACAGCCTTCGGGGACAGCAGTTTCATTCCCCTGGATGATCTGGTATATGCGCCTCTCCATGCTCTGGCAAAATCCAACCAGCAGCTGCGGGCCCAGGTGGTGGAAACCATAAAGAGTATGGGCATGCTGCGCCGTAGCGGAAAGGAGGAGACAGTCCAGCTGGAGAACCTGAACATCGCTTATGAGCAAGTGCGCCAGGAGGGAGATGAGGGATACAGTGTGGACAATCTGCTGCTGCAGGTTCCCCTGCTCTCCATTATCCCCATGGCGAGTCTCTGCGTGGAAAAGGCGGAGATTGATTTTTCCACGGAGGTCAAAGTCGGGAGGGAAGAGATGGGGGAATGTCAGATCATGGCCCGCATCTGTTCCCCGGAGCAGAGGGAAAGTGATTTCCTGCCAAGGGTTTCCTACAGGATGCGGATCGGCTCCCTGCCCGCTACGGAGGGGGTCATGCGGCTGACGGACATGCTCAGCGCCAATCAGATCGCCAAGAAACTGGATACCACGCCGGTAGCGGTGGACGGCAACCTGGGCAGCGATGACCAGAAGCACACCTGGCAGGAGGTCTCAGGGCTTCGGGCCAAGGTCAAGAAACTGAAACAACTCTATCAGAAGATCACGGATATGATCACGGAGCAGGAGCAGATGGAACAGCTTGGCAGAGAGGGTTTTGCGGAGATGGTCAGAGAGTTTGACCGGGACAAATATCTGATGGCACAGACCAATATCGCCAACCGCATCATGGAGTATCAGGAAAGGATTATGAACCGTGAGATTGAATTTGGTCTGGAGAAAGATTATAAATAAATGGAAAATTAAAAAGAACCATAGGAAGAATTGTATGGAGGCACGCAGGGCCATTCTCCTTCACGCGGCGCAGCTGGCGGAGGAGATGAACCTGCGCCTGCTTTTGCGGCAGGAATTGTATGGAGATATCCTGTTTGTGGAGGAGATTGTGGTGACAGGTTTTCATACGAAAACAGAAAAAAAGAGACGGCTGCTTGGAAGAGTGCCGGAATGGATGAAATCCAGGCGCCGGAAAGGCGGGACAATATGGCAATAGCGGAACAGTTTACGGGACTGCCCATGGAGCAGCTCATCGGCGCGCCCCTGCGGGCAGCGGCGGACGCAAGCCTCCAGCTTGCGGAATCCACGGCGGAATTTATCGGAAAGGTAGGCTTTGACGGAAAGGGAAATGTGCGGACAGCGGCCTTTGGCTATCAGAGCTGCAGTCCCAATGAGGACGGCACCCGCAGCCTGGAGCAGATGCAGGTGGAAATTCCTCTGCTGGCGGTGGTGCCGGTTCCCAATTTACAGGTAGACCAGGTCAATCTCCTCTTTGATATCGAGGTAAAGCAGAGCCAGCGGCGGGAATCTTCCATAGAGTTAAACGCCGGGGCCAGCGGAAAGCTGGGAGCGCTGAAGGTGGGTATCACGGGCAGCGTTAGCGCGCATCAGACCAACACCCGAAGCACTGACAACTCCGCTAAATACCATGTGGATATTCGGGCGGCCAACCATGGCACACCGGAGGGGCTGGCAAGGGTATTGGATATGATAGCCGCCAGTATGACCCCCTTGCTGGTGAACAGCGCCCTGAAGGACGAAAACGGACAGCCCCTTTCCGAACAGGCACAGGCCAGGGCGGAGCGCCTGCGGGAACTGCGATCCGGAATCAGCGTCGCGGAAAGACAGCTGCGCGCCGCGAAGGAGGGACTGGACCTCAGTCTGCTGCGGCTGCGGAAACTGGCCGCGGCCCAGCTGAACGTCTATAGGGAGACTGCGGGCAGGCTTTCTGAGGAGATGCGGGAGTTGGAAGGCCAGGATACGGACGTGGTGGACAGCCAGGTGAGACAGCAGCTGTCGGACTACTCCGGCGCCATGGAAACCGTGCGCCGAAGCTGGGAAACCTTTGGCAGCAGGACAGGGGATTTCCTCCGGCTGCTAGCCGACAACAGACAGGCACCGGAGGAGGTATCCGGTCAGTTTGCCCTGAAAGCGCTGGATCAGTGGGGCAGTGTTGTGCCTTATGGCGACGGGGAAATTTATTACGGAGAAATAAAGGAGGCCCAGGGAATTGCCCTGAAGAACCAGCGCCGTGTAGACAGGCTGGAGGAGGAACTGCTCGGCGTCAGGGCCGAGTACAGTGATGCTTTGTGTGGGCAGGAGTGATCATCCGTCTGGAGCGTCCCATGCCGTCTATCCTGTGAAAAGTAATAGTTTTTGAAATAATGAGCTGTCAAAAGGCCGGGGAACATTGACAAATGAATAGATATTGTATATAATTTAGTACAATCCATGTATACAAAGTGCAACCGAAGTACATAGTCTGAGACATTATTGGGGCAGACAGATGGGAGAGTGGCAGTTAATATGATTCAGTATACAGATACGCTGACCAGGAAAGCATATGCCAAGATCAATCTGGGTCTGGATGTGGTGGGCCGTCTGGAGAACGGCTACCATCAGGTGCGGATGATCATGCAGACAGTTGGAATATATGATGTGCTGACATTTGCTCCAGCAAAGAGCGGTATCCGGATTTCCATGGACGGCGGAGAACTGCCCACAGGCGAGGATAATCTGATCTATAAGGCGGCACGGCTGCTTCTGGAGGCCGGCAACGTCAAGGCGGGGGCGGACATTCATCTGGAGAAACATATCCCCATAGCCGCAGGGATGGCGGGGGGCAGCAGCGATGCGGCCGCCACACTGCTGGGGCTGAATGAGTTGCTGGGGCTGGGTTTTTCCCGAGAACAGCTGCGGCAGCTGGGGGTGCGCATCGGCGCGGACGTACCTTACTGCATCATGGGCGGCACGGCCCTGGCGGAGGGGATTGGGGAAGTGCTCACGCCGCAGAGCCCCCAGGACCCCGTTGCCCCGTATGGGTTGCCAACCCGAAAAACCGGTAAACCCCGAAGTTGGGATTTGAACATGGGGAGGCGGGGA
>CAMWTF010000232.1 GCA_947177105.1 uncultured Lachnospiraceae bacterium
ATTTTGAAGGCTTTGCCACCAGCGCAGGCGGCTGGGCTCAGGAGGGATTTGATATGCCTCAGGAGATCATTGACGCGCTGGTACCCGGTTCCGTAGTGAACATCAGCTATACCAGCGAGGACGGCACCATGTGGATCGTAATGCCTGATGCGGCGGCAGGCTGGATGAGAGTGGGTCAGCCCGGCGGCGATGGAACTCCCGGAGCGGCAAACGGCAGTATCTGCCAGATCACTTATGAGCAGATTGCGGCGCTGTGCGGCGAAGACAAGTCCACATGGGGCGCAAGAATGCAGTGTGAGGCTCAAACCGCATGGGAGGTTTATAGTGTAACCGTAGGCCAGACTCCCGATGCTGAGTAATACGCGTAAATAGAGTGAAAACGCCCGCTGAAGCGGGCAGATGGGAACTGCCGGCATCCGTAACCGGGTGCCGGTACCCATAGAACAGCAGATTCCCGCAAGCGCGCCGCATACTTGTATGTGGGCACGGAATCCGCAAACCAAACTGAAAGGAGTAGTTTAATTAGATGAAAAACGTGAAAAAGTTACTGGCTCTGGGTCTTGCAAGCGCTATGACACTGTCTCTGGCATCCTGCGGCAACGATAACAACAATCCTTCTTCCGGCAATGAGGGAGGCAATACCTCCAATGTGGCTGAGGGCAATTCCGGCGCGGGCAGTGAGAACAATGCCTCCGGCGGTACCTCCGCAAACGGAAAGAGGATCATCAACATCGGTACCTGGTGGGTGCAGCACTATGACAGTGGAGATACTGCCCTGGAGGACAGCGAGGACTATGCGAACTCCATTGACAAGGAAGGCGATGAGCCCGATAAGCTGGAGCAGAATGCGCTCAACCGTCAGATCTTTGAGTGGAAATTTGCCGATGTGGATGCCCTCGAGCAGAAGTATAACATTGAGTTTTACTGGAAGAATCTGACCTACACCGGCGTACAGGAGTCTATCAATACCTCTATTCTGGCAGGTACTCCTGACTGTGACATATATCTGGTAGATCTGGGTATGGCTCTTCCTGCTCAGATGAATGGTCTGGCGCTTGACTTAAAGACCGTTCTTCCCGCTGACGCAGATGTGTTTACAGACCAGAAGATAATCAGCTACATGGATCTGGGCGACGGCAAGGTAAGCATCCTGCAGAGAGTGCAGGCACAGACCGCTGTAGAGGCTACTTATCCCCTGGCATTCAATATGCAGATGCTGGAGGACTACAACCTGGAGGATCCCCGCGATCTGTATGCAAGAGGCGAGTGGACCTGGGATGTGTTTAATCAGTACTGCCAGGCTTTGACCGACGATACGGATGGCGACGGCCAGATTGACCAGTATGGCTTCTGCGGTTATGCCCAGGATGTCTTCGAGCAGTTGATGATGAGCAATGGTTCATCCATTGCCGTTGGCAAGACACAGACGCTGGATTCCGCCGGAGTGGGCGAAGCGCTGCAGCAGCTGTATGATATGTACAATGTTTACAATGTATGCTATCCCTATGATTTTGAGGGAACTGATTCCGACAGTATGAGAAATCAGTATACCCAGGGCAATATCGGCTTCTTCCCTATGGCTGCCTGGATTTCTGCCGGCAACGGCGACTATGACTGGGATGGCAGCATCGGCTACACCCTGCCTTTTGATATTGCTTATGTACAGTGGCCTATAGGTCCTTCCGGCAACCAGGAGACCAATGCCGGCAAGAACCAGACTGCCGGTGAGTTCTATATCATTCCCGCCGGTGTCAAGGATCCTGAGACTGTCTATGATTTCCTGTATGACTACTGGAACTGGGGACCGGACGAGGAGACCACCATCGAGTACAGAGATAACAAGCTTGCCATGAACTGGTGGTACAGCGTAACTGCCAAGAACACGGATCTGCAGGAGCTGAACTTTGAGGTTATGAGAGACGTTGGTTCCAGAACTGTATTCGATCTGTGGAACAGCATGGGTATCTCCTATGATTTCCTGTCCCTGATCAGAGGCGAGGTTACTCCCGCGCAGTTCCAGGAGACCTACAAGCAGCAGATTCAGGATGGCCTGGATGCTTACTTTAAGTAAGACCATACCAATAAGAACGTGATTACTAGTTAGTCCCTGGGCAACCGGCCGAGGTTTCTGGCCGGTTGCCTTTTTAAACCAATTTTATGGCATTTTATTAATGTGGAAAGGCATGGTACCAGCAATATGAGCGATATTAAGATGATAGCTCCCGCCGTAAAAAATGTTCCCTGGCAGGAGAAGCCCGAAGGGATCAAGGGTGCTCCGATCTGGAGATACACCGAGAATCCCATTATCGGCCGAAACCCCGTGGAGGGCGTGGCCCGTATTTTTAACAGTGCAGTGATGCCCTATGGCAATGAGTTCATCGGCGTGTTCCGGGGCGAGCAGACTAATGGCATCCCCTACATCTATCTGGGAAGGAGTAAGGATGCGATTCACTGGGATTTTGAGAAGAACAAGATTCCTTTTGTGGACGAGGAGGGAAATCCCTTCATGCCTATCTATGCCTATGACCCCAGACTGGTTAAGGTGGAGGACACCTATTACATTATCTGGTGTCAGGATTTCTACGGCGCATCCATCGGCATGGCGAAGACCACGGATTTCAAGACCTTTGTAAGGCTGGAGAACCCTTTTATTCCCTTCAACAGGAATGCGGTGCTGTTCCCCCGCAAGATTAACGGAAACTTTGTGATGCTGTCCCGTCCTTCCGACAGCGGACATACTCCTTTTGGAGACATCTTCCTGAGTGAGAGTCCGGATATGGTGTACTGGGGCAAGCACAGGCACGTGATGGGCCGGGGCAGGGAATGGTGGGAGTCCGTGAAGATCGGCGGCGGCGCCGCTCCCATTGAGACCAGCGAAGGATGGCTGTTGTTCTACCACGGTGTCAGCGGCACCTGCAACGGTCTGGTGTACAGCATCGGCGGCGCAATCCTGGATCTGGACAATCCGTCTATCGTGAAGTACCGCTGTGAGACCTTCCTGCTGACGCCGGAGGAGTGGTATGAGGAGAGGGGATTTGTACCCAATGTGACTTTCCCCTGCGCTACCATCCATGATCCTGTAAGCGGCAAGATTGCCATTTACTATGGCTGCGCGGACAGCTATGTGGGGCTGGCGTTCTGCTATTTTGACGAGATCGTGGCTTATATCAAGGAGCACAGTGTGGTGACTCAGGAGGATACTGAGATCGGCAAGAGATAAATACTGAAAGAAAGAGCGGGAGACAAAGGTTGGTATGTTTCCCGCTTTTTTATATGTTGGAAGTGAGTTGTTACAAGGATGCCGTCGCCGTGTCCGAGATCATACAGAGCAGAATTAAAGGTATCTTTTTTTGAAAAAGGGGCTTTCATAGTGACGTTTTATATTTTATAATGATTAAAATGAAAACAAATGGAGGCTTGGCAGTATGAGATATGTGTATCCGGAGGGAAAGAAGAAGGCACTGACCTTCAGCTATGATGACGGCCAGATTCATGACAGAAGGTTGGTTGAGATTTTAAACCGGCACGGAATGAAGGGGACTTTTCACCTTAATTCGGGCAAGCTGGCCCAGGACAGAAACCATGATGTCTTTGTGTCTGCGGAGGAGGTGCCGGAGTTGTACGCGGGCCATGAGGTGGCGGTCCACGGTGTGCAGCACCGCAATCTTCCCACGCTGACCAAAAACCAGGTGGTGTACGAGGTGCTGGAGGATCGGAGGACGCTGGAGAAAATCACCGGCAGTATGGTGCAGGGCATGTCCTATGCCTTTGGCAGTTACAGTGAGGAGATCATCGGGATACTGAGAAACCTGGGGATCAAATACTCCCGGACCGTCAATTCCACCAATGGCTTTTTTCCGCCCGCTGATTTTATGGCCTGGCATCCCACCTGCCACCACAATGGCAGACTGATGGAATTGGGACAGAATTTCCTGTCCGTTCCCGGCTATGTGGAACTGCCTCTGATGTATGTGTGGGGCCATAGCTTTGAGTTTGCCGCAAACGGTGACTGGAACGTGATAGAGGAGTTTGCGCAGCTGATGGAGGGCAAGGATGATATCTGGTATGCCACCAATGAAGAGATCTGCGATTATATCCTGGCCGTGCGCAGTCAGGAATCCAGCGGGGACGGCCTGACGCTGAAGAATCCCACGGCTATCAGCGTGTGGATAAAGAAAGACGGCAGCCAGGAACTGGTGGAGATCCGCCCCGGGGAATGCGTCCATATAGGGGAGAGATAAAAAGATAAGGGCTCTTGTCATATGCCAATAACTAAATTAAGATCTTTACACTTTTGATGTGGATTGCTATAATAAAAAATCAGTTACCACAAAATCAGGCACGTATAGAAAGCAGGTGATTATATGCCAACAGGTCTTGAAGTAACAAAAGCAGCTATTGATGATTTCAAAAAGATTCAGGGATACATGCGTTTAGCCAAAGAAGAGAATGCGCAAAAAACATATGCTGAATTAAAAAGAGAATATCTTTCTCTAAAAGCCATTTTACAGGTGGCAGGTGTGAATCTTACAGACATAGATGAAATCAAAGAGTAGTCAACCACAAACAGCAACTAAAAACAAGGTATAAAGTCTAAATTAAATTAATAAAACTTATACCTTGTTGGATTATAGCGATAAGAACACCCAAATTATGCGGTTAATGTTTAAGAGCAGCTTCTTCGATCAGCCGCACTATAGTGCGTATGGAATCCATCTGGCCGCTGCGGCTCATGGCGTCGCGGTAGCTCTGACGGTTGCAGAAGAGTTCCTGTACAATCGTCACCAGCAGAACCGTGGTCAGGTCCTCCTCATTTATGACGATTGAAAAGACATGGGCCTAAAAGG
>CAMWTF010000233.1 GCA_947177105.1 uncultured Lachnospiraceae bacterium
ATCCATAACAGGTGGACAGGGATACAATATTAGGCCGCCCCGACAGATCCACATCAAATGCATAGTTAGAATTCTCCACTGCCCAGCTGGCATATTTATCATAGTTCTCATCCGACGAGAACACCATATATCTGTTGCTGTCCTTCCGGGTCATATAATAGGAGAAGATCTCATAGGTGTATACCTTGTCTTCGGTATATATATAGAAGCGGGGATTGGCATCTAACAGAGAGGAGTCGTCCACCAGTTTTTTGAAAGCTCCGAACATGCTGCCATCCCTCATATTGTGGCCAAACACAAACGTGTTCCTGTCGCTCCAATCGGAAGATGCGCCGCAGTCCATGAAAATACTGCCTGAATTGCTCTTCCCATCCTCAAAGGAGTGCTTCAGATAATAATCGTTATCCTCTCCCTGTACCACCGGGTAGCTTACCTCCACTGCGGGAAAGTAGAACCATCCCCGAAAATCACCGTTCATCTCTTTCAGCGTATCCATGTCGATGGCCAGCGGCGGATACTGGGGCGGAAGCGTCTCTATGGCCTGGTCGTTCTCATTCGTCTCCGCATAGGAAACCTGGGACTGCTCGGCAACCACCGTATCCAGCAGGCGCTGGTGCTCTTCCTCGGCCCGCCTGTCGGAGATGACGGATGTCACCAGCTTATAGCCTGAAAACACGACAAACCCCGCCAGAACCAGAATGCCCGCCACATACTGAAGGATTTTCAAAGTGTTTTTTTTCAACGGTATCTCCTCCCTCCCATGGTTTCTTTTATAAAAAGTATAGCACAATTTTACAGATCTGTCATCTTTTATTTGATATCGGTTAAGTTATTTGTTATAATTGTCCATATATTCGGAAACGCCTGTCATCAGACGACTATTACTATCCACACTGAGAGGGGAGATTGCCATATGTTGCCGATTCATTTAATTTCAGTCCTGTTTTTGGTTATGATGTATTTTTTTATCTATCAGATGGACAAAAAGCCCACCTATGATCCCAGGAAAATCTTCCTGATTCTGCTGGCGGGCGCTTTTTTGCTGCGCTGCATCCTCGCTGGAAGCTCCGAGGGCTTTGCCTCCGACACCGCCTGCTTTGCCGGCTGGGCCAACTTGGCTTTCGAGGGGGGAATCAAGAATTTTTATGCCTCCGGTGTATTTGCCGACTATCCTCCGGGATTCGTTTATGTGCTCTATTGTATCGGGGCCATTTTTTCTCTGTTTAAAATACCGTACCTTTCGGCGCCATGCCTGCTGCTGCTCAAGCTGCCGGCGATTTTCTGCGATATGGCCACCGCCCTGCTCTTTTACAGGATTGCGTCAAAAAAACTGCCCTCTCAGCAGGTTGTCATGCTGACAGGGCTTTATCTGCTGAATCCGGCCATCATTCTGAACTCTTCCATCTGGGGACAGGTGGATTCGGTGTTTACGCTGACCGTGCTGCTCATGTGCTGGTTTTTGACAGAGAACCGGATGACCCCCGCCTACATCGTATTCGGCATTGGTGTGCTGCTCAAACCCCAGACCCTGGTGTTTGCCCCTGTGCTGATCTACGGCATCATAGATCGTGTCATCCTGTTTGATTTCAGCTGGCGGAATTTCTTCCACAATCTGTTTGCCGGACTTACAGTGATCTGCTTCATGGTGCTGGCCTGTATGCCCTTTGGCCTGGATCTGGTGTTCCTGCAGTATGCCTCCACCCTGAGTTCCTATCCCTATGTGGCGGTAAATGCCTTCAATCTGTGGGGATTTTTCGGTCTGAATTGGATCTCCCAGGAGACCCGGCTGCTGTTTTTCAGCTACCGCACCTGGGGCACTATTATTATCCTGCTGATTGTGCTGCTCTCCGCCATGCTCTTTTTCCGGGCCCAGAACAAGGAAAGCCGGTATTTTACCACCGCCAGTTTCCTGATCATCTCCATGTTCCTGCTCTCTGTCCGCATGCATGAGCGTTATTTGTACCCGGCTCTGGCCCTGATCCTGTTCGCCTATGCGGTGCGCCCCCTGAAGGAATTTCTGGAGGGCTTCTTTGGATTTACCATTATCCACCTATACAACACCGCTTACATATTGTATTTTTACGACCCCCAAAACTATGACCGAAAGGCGCCGCTGATCCTGACCGTCTCCGCCTGTATGGTCATCTGCGCTTTCTCCTACTATTATACGCTGGTGCGTTACGATATCCGGCAGGTGTCCGACCGGGAGTCCACTTTCACGTTCCTGCTCCCCTTCCAACTCAAATGGCGCAGGAAAAAGTCCGCCCCCAGACATTTTACCTATGAGCCGGCCCCCAGCGAGGAGAAAATGCCCTTCCTGACCCAGGACGCCATCATCCTCTTTACTATTATGGTGGTGTACAGTCTGGTGGCTTTTTGGGATCTGGGCAGCTTAAAGGCCCCCCAGTCGGATGCACTGCTGCGGCAGGGGGATACGGTGGTAGTGTACACCGGAGAGGAACAGGCTGCCTCCTACCTTTACTGGTATTTGGGATATTATGAAAATCGTTGGTTCACCTTGGAATATAAGGCCGCTGAGTCGGATGTCTGGCAGCCGGTGGGCGTGGACGGACAGCTCACCATGTCCAGCGTCTTCGCCTGGGGCCGCACACAGCTGCCTGAAAACTGCCACTATCTGCGTCTTACCTGCAATTCCGACATGGCTTCCGTTATGGAACTGGCCCTGGCCGATGCGGAGGAAAATTCTTTCATGCCTCTCAATGCGCCGGACTATCCGGAACTATTCGACGAAAACGATACTTACCCCGCAGACGGCATCAGTTTTCGCAACAGCACCTATTTTGACGAGATCTATCATGCCCGGACGGCCTATGAGTTCCTCCACGGTCTTGCTACCTATGAGACCACTCACCCGCCCCTGGGCAAAGCCATCATGTCCATCGGCGTCTTTCTCTTTGGCATGACCCCCTTTGGCTGGAGGTTCATGGGAACCCTGCTGGGCGTACTGATGCTGCCGGTGATCTATCTGCTGGCCCGCAATATCAGCCAGGACCGTCTGGCAGCTGGCTTTGCCAGTGTGCTGTTCGCCTTTGACTTCATGCATTTTGCCCAGACCAGGCTGGCCACTATAGACGTGTTTGTGACATTCTTCATCCTGCTGATGTACTATTTCATGTACCGCTACAGCAGACTGAGTTTCTATGATACACCGCTTTGGAAAACCTTTGTTCCCCTGGGAGCCTGCGGCATTGCCATGGGGCTGGGTATCGCCTGTAAATGGACAGGCATATATGCCGGGATCGGTCTGGCCGTGATCTTCTTTCTCACGCTGTACCGCAGATACCGGGAGTACCGTCTTGCTTTAAAGAAACCCTCCGGGGGACCTAACGGACTCCTATACTCCAAGGTTATCGCCACTTTCCGGGGCAATACCATAAAGACTATCCTCTTCTGCATGGTATTCTTTGTGCTGGTCCCCGGGCTGATCTATATATTGTCCTATATCCCCTTCGTGGGCAGGGAGACGCAGCTGTGGGCAAAGATGATAGCCAACCAGGAGTATATGTTCCGTTACCATGCCAATCTTGATGCCACCCATTATTATTCCTCCCACTGGTATGAATGGCCCACTATGATCCGGCCAATCTTTTACTATTCAGGTATCATCAGTGACACGACCCGGGAGGGAATCAGCGCCTTCGGCAACCCCCTGGTGTGGTGGGTAGGAATCCCCGCTTTTGCCTATATGCTCTATCTGGTAATTAAGCAAAAGGATCGGATCGCCCTGTTTTTGTGCATTGCTTACCTGGCGCAATACCTGCCTTGGATGTTTGTGGACAGATGTACTTTTATCTACCACTATTTCCCCAGTGTGCCCTTTGTGGTGCTGATGATCATGTACAGTACGCTGACCGTGAAAGATATGTTTTCGGAGAAAGAGTACTATATTGCTCTGGGGCTCTATGCAGCAGCGGCCGTTGCCCTGTTCGCTCTGTTCTATCCGGTATTGTCAGGCCATACCATATCCATCCAATATGTGGATACTTTTCTGCGCTGGATGGAGAGTTGGGTTTTGATCTTCGGAAATTAAATGTATATGAAATAAAGTCCTGCGGATCGGCGGGGGATCCTATTTTGCCACCTTTGTTAATTCAGGCATACTAAGGCGCCTTAACAATGGCGCATAATGTACACGGCAAGCGTGATTGAATGGCTGAACCGCCAGTACAGGAAAATCGACAACTTATTCAATTCTAATATTCGACAGTATATTGTACATAATATAAAAGAGAGTGTCAAAAGTTGCTTGACACTCTCTAATTTTAGAACTATTCGTTTTTCGCTCTGAGCTTTTCAATGTATGCTCTAAGCTCTTCCATAGACTGAATTTTTGTCAGATCGTCAATAATTAATTGTCGCTCTAACCTTTCAGCCAGTTCCTTAATAATTTCGCCTTGTGTCGGCATATCGTTTCACCTCCTCTTTGTTATAAAGAAAAGTTTTTCGTTATGCCTATTATACCATGTTTAAAGGCTTATTGCTATATGTATTTGTATGCCATACTATGTCTATGCCAAACCCAATCTCTGCAACACCGATACTATTATCAAATACCTCAGCCGTTACCTTGGCCGTCCGGCCATCGCCACTTCACGGATTAATAAAAAGTCCAGAACCTCAATTTCATCAAGGTCTTCTGGACTTTAAAAGTAGCGAGAGGGGGATTCGAACCCTCGACACCACGGGTATGAACCGTGTGCTCTAGCCAACTGAGCTATCTCGCCACGATGGAACCTATAGGGCTCGAACCTATGACCCTCTGCTTGTAAGGCAGATGCTCTC
>CAMWTF010000234.1 GCA_947177105.1 uncultured Lachnospiraceae bacterium
ATGTGTTTAAGAGTCAGGAGCAGGAGGAATCCATATTAAAGAAGGTGGACGAGACGCTTGAGAAGAGGTTCGTGAAGCAGGAGGAATCCATACTAAGGAAAGTAGACGTGAAAATTTTGAAATCAGAAGGTCTTCTCCTGGATGAAATAGAGCGTACAAGAAATATTCTGGAAAAACAGATAGGAAAGGTACAACAAAACATTGATGAACTCTATAAATACTATAGAATCACCAAACTTGAAAACGATAATATAACTTTAATTATCAAACACCTTGAGGACCTGACAAAGAGGGTGGAGGAATTGGAAAGAAGAACAGCATGACAAGGCAAGCCCGGCATGTTTCCGGGCAGGCCGTATTCAGTCTGTAGGCGTCCATCCCTCCAGCACCTTCTCCATGCCATATTCCGCCGCCTCCTGCACTGTCAGCTGGCAGGAGAAATCCGCTCTCTGGCAGATATTGCTGCCCGGGCCGGAGCAGGCATATTCCCCATAGTAAAAGTGTCCATGCTCTTTGCCCCAGTCAGCCCATCCGGCGGGATGGATATGGGCATCCATATAGCACTCCAGAAAGACCGTGCGGGCGTACTCACGCCAGGGGCGTCCCAAGTATATGGAAACTTCCGGACAGTCACTGAGCAGTCTACAGTGATGAAACACATAGCCATATTTCTGCCCCTGGGGGGTGGAGGCGGCGGTGAGGTAGCCGAAAATCCGCTGCCCGTCGGGACTTTCCGGGGGCAACTTCTGGGGCTTGGCGGCAAAGATATCACAATCTTCAAAAAAGCAGATAGCGCTGCCAAAGATAAAATCCACGTCCCCCTGAATATAGCAATGTTTATAATACTGCCGCCCCATGATGCGGGGCAGATTCTGGCCGGGACCGGTGAAACCGCCGGTCTGAGCCTCCTTTAAAGGCAGCGGCGCCGTAAACAGCGTGTCCTGGCTGCCGATCAGGCGGCAGCGATCCAGACAGAGCCGGTCTCCGTCCGCATACAGGGCAATGGCCTGCCCCACCAGTCGGCCGCAGCCCGCGTCATTTTGAATGGTCATATGCCGTATCGTCACATCATGGGTGTGTATGCGCAGAGTGGCCGTGCGGAAAGTGCCTCTTTTGCTGCCGTCCTCCAGAACCTGCAAAGCATAGTCCCCATATACCAGCACTGTGTCCTCGGCGTTGTTTCCTTCCAATGTCACATAGGGACGCTCCAGCACCAGCTTTTCCCTGTAGATGCCAGGGGCAATATGGATGACGACAGGAGAGACCGCCTCATGTGAAGCGGGATAGGCAGGAGGCAGAGGCGTATAATCTCTGCTGATATAGTTTATTGCCTCTCCAATTGTGGCAAAACAGGGGGTGAGTTGATTTTCCCCCACATAGACATGAATGATTTCACACATAATAAACTCCTTAACAATAAATCACAACCATACACCTGGCAGAAAGCGGCCGGATAGCCATCAACACATTAATATGAAAGCGGGGCGTTCATATTAATGTGTCGATGTACAAATCCGGATCCTTTGCCAGATTTACATATATATCGCCGCATTGTACCACAGGACGGGACAATCTGGATTTGTTGATAAAAATAATAGTGCCCTCTCTTCCGTCGCTGAGGCGGCAGCGGTTCTGTATGTAGGTGTCTACAATATTTTCCAGAAAACGCAGAACATAGGCTACATCATATCGCTGTAACCCCTCTGCCTCAAAGATCTCTATGACTTTAAAGGGACAGATGGGCGCCCTATATACCCGGGCAGAGGTCATGGCGTCATAGACATCCGCAATAGCTACCATCTTGGCGTAGCGGTCAATCTCGTTATCCTTTAAGCCCTGGGGATAGCCGGAGCCGTCGCATCGCTCGTGGTGCATCAGGGCGGCATTGCATATATGCTTGTCTATATTCTGTGACGTAAGCAGCTGGTAACCTTCAAAAGAATGTTTCTTGACCTGATAATATTCCAGATCTGTGAGCTTTCCGGGCTTGGTGATGAGATCGCGGGGGACAAGCAGCTTACCCACATCATGGAGCAGGCCGCAGGCCGTGACCATCTCTACCTCCTCTTCCGAGAACTGCAGCCAGCGGGCGAACACATTGCAGATCAATCCCACATTCAAACAGTGAGCAAAAGTGGAATCATCGTACTCCCGCATATTGTGGAGCATGTCCAGAATGCTGATATGTCCATGGGCATCCGTCACCATCATAAGGGAGCGGGACAACAGTTCTTTCACATCCAACTGGGTGTTCTTTTCCACTACATTGTTGATCATGCCCTTGAAGAAATCCACTTCCTCCTCATAAACCCTTTTAAATTCCTGAAACTGGGGGCTTGTTTTGACCCGCTCAAAATAAGAAGGTCCCATGGGGGCAGGCTGGGGATCCGGCTGCGCAAGGATCCGGTCTTTTACATGTACAGTCAGGACGCCATAGAGATCCAGCTTCATAATCAGGGCGTCCGTGAGCACGGTATCTTTGGACAGAATCAGCTGACGGTTGGAGTTCATCACATCATCTGCCACGATCATACCGGGAACCAATTGTTGGGTAGGTAATCTCTTCATGCAAAACGGCCTTTCCCCTTGAAATTCAAATAAAAATAATGGTTTCAAGGTGATATATATTATAGTGAAAAAGGCGGAAGATGTCAATTTTAACATAAAGTTTACAAAATGTTAAGGGATAAGTATTTTTCTATGGTTGAATCCTGGGCACAAATCTGCTACAATGGTTCTGTTCAGGCTTTAGAATAGAGAAGTAAAGTCGGTAATCGGCACAATATAGAAAGCATAGCGGGAGTCTGGTTTTGAACACGCAGTATTGCGAGCCTGACTTGTGATATGCAGGAAAGAGGTAGGGATGAAATTAACAGAGAAAATATTCGGCACACACAGCCAGAGGGAGTTAAAACGGATATTGCCCATAGTGGATGCCATCGAGGCCCTGCGTCCTCAGATGATGGAAATGACGGGCGAGCAGATGAAAGCCAAGACGGAGGAATTTAAGGGGCGGCTGGAAAATGGCGAGACCTTGGACGGCATTCTGCCCGAGGCATATGCGCTGGTGCGGGAGGCCGCCCGCAGAGTGCTGAAGACGGAACACTACAGAGTGCAGCTGATCGGCGGTGTGATTATGCACC
This sequence comes from uncultured Lachnospiraceae bacterium, assembly GCA_947177105.1. Taxonomy (GTDB): domain Bacteria; phylum Bacillota; class Clostridia; order Lachnospirales; family Lachnospiraceae; genus Acetatifactor. Next base: position 3,144 of record CAMWTF010000234.1, read on the forward strand.
AGGGCCGTATCGCCGAGATGAAAACCGGCGAGGGCAAGACCCAGACCTTTTTGCTGCCGGCTTATTTGAACGCCCTGGAGGGCAAGGGCGTACATGTGGTGACGGTCAACGACTACCTGGCCAAGCGTGATGCGGAGTGGATGGGGCAGGTTCATGAGTTTCTGGGATTGACCGTGGGTGTGGTGCTGAACAGCATGACTCCGGAGGAACGGCAGAAAGCATATGGCTGTGATATCACCTATGTGACTAACAACGAACTGGGATTCGACTATCTGCGTGACAATATGGTAATCTACAAGGAGCAGCTGGTGCTGCGAGATCTCCATTTCGCCATTATCGACGAGGTGGACTCAGTGCTGATCGATGAGGCCCGGACACCGCTGATTATCTCCGGCCAGAGCGGCAAGTCCACGGCCCTGTATGAAATGTGCGACATGCTGGCCCGGCAGATGAAGCGGGGCGACGATATGCAGCAGCTGTCCAAGATGGATGCCTTGATGGGCATTGTCCAGGAGGAGACAGGTGATTTTATCGTAAATGAAAAGGATAAAGTGATCAACCTGACTGCCGCCGGCGTGGCGAAGGTGGAGAAGTTCTTCCATATCGACAACTATGCCGACCCGGAGAACCTGGAGATTCAGCACAATATCATTCTGGCGCTGCGGGCCCACAATCTGATGTTCCGCGACCAGGACTATGTGGTTAAGGACGACCAGGTGCTGATCGTGGATGAGTTTACCGGGCGTATCATGCCGGGGCGGCGTTATTCCGACGGTTTGCACCAGGCCATCGAGGCCAAGGAGCGGGTGAAGGTAAAGAGGGAGAGCAAGACCCTGGCATCTATCACCTTCCAGAATTTCTTTAATCTTTTTGAAAAAAAATGTGGTGGCACTGGTACGGCGCTGACGGAGGAAAAGGAGTTTCGCGATATCTATGGCATGGATGTGGTGGAAGTTCCCACCCACAAGCCCATCGCGCGTATAGATCAGCAGGATGCGGTATATAAGACCCGGGCTGAGAAATTGAAAGCCATTATAGAGGCGGTGGAGGAGGCCCACGCCAAGGGACAGCCCGTGCTGGTGGGCACCATCACCATTGACGCCAGTGAGGAGCTGAGCAGACTGCTGAACAAGAAAGGCATCGCCCACAAGGTGCTGAACGCCAAATTCCATGAGCTGGAGGCAGAGATCGTGGCGGATGCCGGTATTCATGGGGCGGTGACCATCGCCACCAACATGGCGGGCCGTGGTACGGATATCAAACTGGACGAGGAGGCCAGAGCGGCAGGAGGGCTTAAGATCATCGGAACGGAGCGACATGAGTCCCGGCGTATCGACAATCAGCTGAGAGGTCGTTCCGGCCGTCAGGGAGATCCGGGTGAGTCTAAGTTCTATATCTCTTTGGAGGATGAATTGATGCGGTTGTTCGGCTCCGAGCGGCTGATCAGCATGTTCAACGCCCTGGGCATTCCCGAGGGGCAGGAGATCGAACACAAGGCGCTGACCAATGCCATTGAGTCGGCACAGAAAAAAATTGAGAGCAACAATTTTGGTATCAGAAAGAATCTGCTGGAGTATGACAGGGTCATGAGCGAGCAGAGAGAGATAATCTATGACGAGAGAAGCAGTGTGCTGAACGGTGAGAGCATGAGA
>CAMWTF010000235.1 GCA_947177105.1 uncultured Lachnospiraceae bacterium
CATAATTGTCAGGTGCTGCGCCGGGGTGAGGGCAATTAAGAGAATATTTCGGGACTTTTACAGGGATATTGACGAGAACGGGGATAAAATCGAAGATCTGCATAAAAAATCAGGCGGCAAACGCATTGGGATGACGACCCGCGAGCAGGACAGCGAGACACTCAAAATCAAACGCCTGTATAAACGGACCATCAGAAAACATCGCAAGGATCGTCCGGCGGCGTACGAGGCGCCTGCGGAGATTGAAGAGAAGGCTGGGCTGGCGAAGGATGCTGCCATGCAGACGCTTCATGTGGACTATGAGAGGGTGCGGTACGGGAGGCAGCAAAACCTGTACACTCCGGATGCGGACTAAGAAAGCCGCCGCATCTCTGCGACGGCTTTCCCACCCCAATACAAGTCAGTATGAATTACTCCTCTTCGACATCCGGCACAGCCAGTGCCTTTTCATAGCTATCCAGAATCACCTGCTGGATATGCTCCCTGGTGGCGGAGTTGATGGGATGGGCGATATCCCGATGCTCCCCGTCCGCCGCCTTCTTGCTGGGCATGGCGATAAACATGCCCTTCTCCCCCTCGATCACTTTGATATCGTGTACCACGAACTCATCGTCCAGAGTGATGGACACAATAGCCTTCATCTTTCCTTCCTTGGTAATCTTACGTACCCGCACATCTGTAATCTGCACCAGAACAACCCCCTTAACTAAATGTTTTTTAATATATACTTTGATCCCACGCGCCGCCGCACACTACATTACATACCTTTCGTTTTTCTCCACCACGATCTTAATGCCGCCTTCACCCACAAAGCGGGAGCCTGCACGGATGGTATCCCGGCTCTCCACAATACAGTTCTCGATATATGAATTGTCACCGATATAGACATCGTTCAAAATCACAGAATTTTTTATCACACAGTTGTTGCCGATATAGCTCTTCTTGAAGATCACGGAGTTCTCCACCACACCGTTGACAATGCAGCCGCTGGAGATCAGGCTGTTGCGGATATCTGCGCCCGGGTTATATTTTGCGGGCGGCAGATCATCCACCTTGGAATAAATATCGGGATACTGCTTGAAGAAATAGTCCCGCACCTCCGGCTTCAGGAAATCCATATTGGTTCCGTAATAGTCTTCCACCGATGCGATATTGCGCCAATATTCCTTGATCTTGTAAGCGTAGATTCTCTTCATATCCTTGTAGCGGATCAGGATGTCACGGACAAAGTCATACCGCTCCTCTTCCACACACCGCTCGATCATCTCGATGAGATTGCGGCGGCGAATTACATAGATGCCGCAGGAGACGGTATTACTCTTGGCCTGCAAAGGCTTTTCCTCAAACTCTGTGATGCGGAAGTCCTCATTCATCTTCATGGTTCCAAAGCGCTCAATCTCCGTACCCGGCTCCATGTCCCGGCACACCACTGTGATGTCGGCTTTTTTTTCGATATGATACTCCAGCAATTTGTTGAAGTCCATTTTGTACACGCAGTCGCCGGAGGCAATCACCACATAGGGCTCATGGCTGTTTTTCAGCCAGGTCAGGTTCTGGGCGATGGCGTCCGCAGTCCCCCTGTACCAGTTGCTGTTGTTTACGGTCACTGCCGGCGTAAAGACGTACAGGCCGCCCTGTTTCCGTCCGAAATCCCACCATTTGGAGGAGCTTAAGTGTTCATTCAGGCTTCTGGAATTGTACTGGGTAAACACCGCAACCTTCTGGATATGGGAATTGGACATATTGCTGAGTGTAAAATCAATGCTCCGGTAGCTGCCGGCCACCGGCATGGCACAGATGGCACGCTTCTGTGACAACTCTTTCATTCGGTGGTTATTGCCACCTGCCAAAACGATTCCTATAGCTCTCACTGTTATCTCTCCTCTGCCTTGATTAATGTCTTGCCGCTTGCCAGGTAGGCGTTCTCATAGTCCGAAGCTGTGGTTATCCCGGCGATCACCGTGTTCTTGCCCACACTGACATTGTCGGGAATCACGCTCTTCTCACCCACTGTCACCAGGCCGTGATTATAGATATGAGGAGCCGTGTTGTTCTCCGCCTCATTGCCCACGCCCAGCTTTACGCCCTTACCAATCTGTACATTCTCCGCTATAATCGCCTTGTTAATCTCGCACCCGGCGCCGATGACGACATTGTTCATAATGATGGAATCCCGAACCACTGCCCCCTCCTCTATGGTTACGCCGCAGCCCACCACAGAGTTGTACACCTTCCCATATACATCCGTGCCCTCGCCGATGATACAGCGCGACACGACACTGTCTCTGGACATATACTGGGGCGGCAGAATATCGCTCTTGGTATAAATCTTCCAGTATTCTTCATACAGATTAAACTCCGGCACGATGTCGATCAACTCCATATTGGCCTCCCAATAGGAGCTCAAAGTACCCACATCCTTCCAGTAGCCGTTAAACTCATAGGCATACAGCGGCGCTCCCTTTTCATGGCAGTAGGGAATGACATGCTTGCCGAAATCCAGAGCCGGCTGATCTGCCATGGTCAGCAGCGCTTCCTTCAGCGTCTTCCAATTGAAAATATAGATACCCATGCTGGCCAGGTTGCTCCTGGGATGCTCGGGCTTCTCCTCAAAGTCGGTGATCCGCCGGTTCTCATCCGTGATCATGATTCCGAAACGGCTGGCCTCCTCCATGGGGACAGGCATGACCGCGATGGTCACCTCCGCCTCGTTCGCCTTGTGGAAATCCAGCATCACTTCATAGTCCATCTTGTAGATATGGTCGCCTGACAAGATCAGGACATATTCCGGGTTAAAGCTCTCCATGTAATCCAGATTCTGAAAAATCGCATTGGCAGTGCCGGTATACCACTCGCTGTTGGCGCTCTTCTCATAGGGAGGGAGCACCGTTACGCCGCCGATATTCCGGTCCAGATCCCAGGGAATGCCGATCCCGATATGGGTATTTAACCGAAGCGGCTGATACTGGGTCAATACGCCCACCGTATCGACACCCGAATTGATACAGTTACTCAGTGGAAAATCAATAATGCGGTACTTTCCTCCGAAGGCCACTGCCGGCTTGGCTACCTTGGATGTAAGAACCCCCAGACGGCTGCCTTGTCCTCCAGCCAATAACATGGCTATCATTTCTTTCTTGATCATGTCGTCACCTCAATCTAGCATAATAGACAAAGCATTCCTCGGCCTTGTCTTGTACACATTATAGCATATCCAATAGGAATTGTGAATATTTTTACAGAAAAAAGTTATTTTGTTTCTATTTTTTATTCAATTTTAACAGAATTTTCTTAACATAAAAATGCGTTTGTTTTTTTTACCCACAAAGTATATAATAAGGAATATAATAATTTTAGAACATTTCTCAAAAGGAGCTATGTGCTGTTATGTATCAGATAGATTTTAAACACCCCGTTTCGGTTTATTTTGTGGGTATCGGCGGTATCAGTATGAGCGGACTGGCGGAAATACTGCACCAGGCGGGCTTTACCGTATCTGGTTCCGACTGGAAAGCCAGCCCCATCACCCAGGCCCTGGAGAAAAAAGGCATCCGGGTATTCTATGGGGAGGATGCCGCCCATGTCACAGAGGATATCGACTGCGCCGTGCTGACCAGCGCCGTACACGAGGATAATCAGGAATTTGCCGCCATCCGCCAAAAGAAAATCCCCTACTTGTCCAGAGCCCAGCTTCTGGGACAGATCATGAAGAATTATGAGCTTCCCATCGCCGTCAGCGGCACCCACGGCAAAACCACCACCACCTCCATGCTCTCCGAGATTCTGCTTAAGGCGGGCACTGATCCCACCCTGTCCATCGGCGGTATCTTAAAATCCATCGACGGCAACATAAGAGTGGGGAAAAGCGGCTATTTCCTCACCGAAGCCTGTGAGTATACTAACAGCTTTTTAAGTTTCTTCCCCAAGATCGCCCTGATTCTGAACGTGGAGGAGGACCATCTGGACTTTTTCAAAGACCTGGCGGACATCCGCCATTCCTTCCATCGCTTTGCTCAGTTGCTGCCCCAGGATGGCACTCTGGTCATCAGCGGTGACATTGACCGCTGGCAGGAACTGACCGAGGGCTTGTCCTGCCGGATTATCACCTACGGTCATGACGTGGGCTGTGACTACTATGCCAGCGACATTGCCCACGACGAGCAGGGCAACGCCTCCTTCCTGCTGCACAGTCCCGGTCGGGATCCCCAGCGGGTGACGCTGAAGGTGCCCGGCAGTCACAATGTACACAATGCCCTGGCGGCCATCGCCACTGCGGATCTGCTGGATATCAGCCGTGAAAATACCCTGGCGGCCCTGCAGGAATTTCAGGGCACGGACCGACGTTTTGAGTACAAGGGCAATGTAAATGGCGTCACCATAATAGATGATTATGCACATCACCCCACAGAAATTACTGCAACCTTGCAGGCGGCGCATAATTATCCCCACAAGACCCTTTGGTGCATGTTCCAACCCCATACCTACTCCCGCACCAGAGACTTTATGGAGCAGTTTGCCCAGGCCCTGACTCTGGCTGACCGGGTAGTGCTGACTGATATCTATGCCGCCAGAGAGAAGGATACGCTGGGCATCAGCTCCAAGGATCTGCAGACCGCTGTTCTAAGGCTTGGCAGGGAGTGTGATTACTTCCCCACTTTTGAGGAAGCCGAAAAATTCCTGTTAGAAAATTGCATAAACGGCGACCTGTTGATAACTATGGGCGCCGGAGACGTGGTGAAAATCGGCGAATCGCTCCTCGAAAAATAAT
>CAMWTF010000236.1 GCA_947177105.1 uncultured Lachnospiraceae bacterium
AGCTTTAACATGCCCTGCTGTACACTCTCTCCGCTCACATCCCGGGAGTTGGTGTTCTTCTTTTTTGCTATCTTGTCGATCTCGTCAATGAATACGATACCCCGCTCCGCCTTCTCCACATCATTGTCGGCGGCGGCCAGCAGCTTGGAGATCACGCTCTCGATATCGTCTCCGATATATCCCGCCTCGGTGAGGGAAGTGGCGTCCGCTATGGCCAGCGGCACATCCAGCAGCCTTGCCAGCGTCTTGACCAGATAGGTTTTGCCGCAGCCGGTAGGGCCGATCATCAGCATATTGGACTTCTCGATCTCGATCTCTTCCATGGTGCCCGTGGCCACACGCTTATAATGGTTATATACCGCCACGGAGATCACCTTTTTGGCATGTTCCTGACCCACCACGTACTCGTCCAGACTGGCCTTGATCTTGTGGGGAGCGGGAATGTCCCTGATATTCAGCACTGGCTGTGACTTCTCCTGCTTCTTTTTCTTCTTGATTTTCTGCTTATAAGGGATGCCGCCCTCCCCCTGCAGATCCGCGATGTTTACAAAACGGATATTGGCCATGCCATTGCCTTTCAGCATGTTATCCATATCTTTCTGGAACTGGGGATCCGTCAGCATACCCTGATAATCAAACTGGCTCACCGCGTCCATGGTCTTATGCATACAGTCGTCACAGACACAGATATTGTTGGGAAGCTTAAACATCTTCCCCGCCTTGCTCTCCGGCCTGCGGCAGACAAAGCACACATCCTCATAATCGCTGCTCTTGTCGGAGTCCTCCTTCCCGTCCTTCTCATGATCGGCGTTCTCTGCGGCAGCCTCCTCCAATTCATCCATCTTCTCATCCTGATCGTACTTATCCGTCATTCCTACCTCTCCATTCTTTTCTGGTTGCTTATAATTCTTACCTTATTCCCTTCTGAAACTGCCACAGACGGCAGAAAATAATAAACCCGGAAAAACTCTTCCGGGTTTATTATAACGAATATTCCATTCCTGCACAAGTAAACTTTTTATAAAGGAAAATGTTTACTTAGCTTCTTCCTGTCATGGCCTCTTTCCCAGCGTCATATTGAGCTCCACCTTGGTGTATCTGCCGTTTAACAGACGCTCCACCACTATCGTCACCTCGGATCCAGGTCCATAATACTGCATTACATCCTGCAGGTCTTCATAGGATGTGATTTTTTCTCCCTCAAAGCGGACGATGACATCACCACCCAGCATACCTGCGCTGTCAGCGGCGGAACCCTCCTCCGTCTCCAGAACCAGCACACCCACCGGAACGCCATAGAGATATGAAAATTCCTCTGTCACGGTCTGCAGACCGATGCCCATATAGCCGGTCTCGCCCTCCGCAACCTTGAAGCGGGTCTCCTTTGTCATCAGATTCTCGATAATGGGGCGGGCCGCGGAGATGGGAATTGCAAAGCCGATGCCGTCCACATAGTCGCCTCCGATTTTACTGGAGTTGATACCGATCACTTCCCCGTTCATGTTCATCAGCGCTCCGCCGGAATTGCCGGGATTGATGGCGGCATCCGTCTGGATAAAGCTACCGCTGGAACCATCACTGAAGCTCACTTCCCTGTCCAACGCGCTGACCCAGCCGCCGGATACGGACTGCCCATAGCCCAGGGCATTGCCAATGGCTACCACCTGTTCACCCAGCCGCAGAGCATCACTGTCGCCCAGTCTTGCCACCGCAATGGCATTCTTGGTCTCTTCATCTAAACTGTCCACAGGAATCGCGATCACCGCCAGATCCATATCCGCGTCACTGCCCTTGATCTGAGCCTCCGCAGTACTGCCGTCAATAAAGGTCACCGTCAGCTTGCTGGCGCCATCCACCACGTGATGATTGGTCACCAGGATCAACTCCGTATCGCTCTGTGCCACGATAATGCCGGAACCGCTTCCCTGTCTGTCCTCCGAATAGATGCGTCCCCAGAAGTTGGATGTCTCCGTGTAATCCTTCACAATGGAGACCATGGCCGGCATTACCTCCTCCACCATATCAGACACATCCGAAGTGACGATATGTGTGCCGTCGGTGGTAGTCAGCTTCACATCGCTGATGGGAGAGGGAGTGGGAATCGTTCCCCCCTGCACGTTGTCCGTCTCCTGGACTGGGCGTTCAAAGCTAAGGCCGGTTGCCTGCTGTACCGCGTACAGCCCCAGGCCGCTGAACAATCCAAAGCAAAGTCCCAGGCATGCGCAGAGCAGCAGCTTTTTTCCAAAACCGCCGGAAGGTTTCTTTTTTTCCGGCTCCTGGGGAATATTACCCGTGTTCGTCTGATAGTTTTGATGGGTACCGGTTGTATGGTCGCCGGTACGGTCACCGGAATAGATTTCATTTTCGTACATAACAGTTCCTCCTTCTATACTGGTTTGTTTATCTCTTATGTCACTCAGTATAGCCGCCATTTGTGATCAAACTGTGATGAAACTATTAATCTCCTGTGAAAAATAAAAAATTTTAAATTCTATTCCACGGTTACGGATTTTGCCAGGTTACGGGGTTTATCCACGTCGCAGCCCTTGCCCACCGCCACATAATAGCCGAAGAGTTGCAGCGGTATGATCGCCAGAGAATTGGCAAAATAAGGATTGGTCTCCGGCAGATACACACAATAGTCGCTGACCTTATCCATGGCCTTGTTCTCCTCGTTGGTCACCGCCATGACAAAGGCGCCCCTGGCCTTGACTTCCACGATATTGCTGATGGTTTTCTGATAGAGCTTGGGCTGGGTGGATACAGCCACCACCAGCGTACCGTCCTCGATCAGGGAGATGGTGCCATGCTTCAGTTCCCCCGCCGCATAGGCTTCAGAATGTACATACGATATCTCCTTTAACTTTAGAGATCCTTCCAGGGAGATAGCATAGTCAATGCCCCTGCCGATAAAGAAGATATCCTTGGCCCCCACATAGCGGTTGGCAAAGCGCTGAATCTTCTCCTTCTGTCCCAGCAAAAGCTCGATCTGGTCGGGAAGTCTGCGCAGATCCCGAATCAGTCCTGCGGCAATGCTTTCGTCGATGGCGCCCCGTACTAGGCCGAGTTTGATGGCCAGCAGATAGAGGGCGGCCAGCTGGGCGCTGTATGCCTTGGTGGTGGCCACGGCAATCTCTGGCCCTGCCCAGGTGTACAGGCAGGCATCCGCCTCTCTGGCGATGGAACTGCCCACCACGTTCACAATCCCCAGCACCTTGTAACCCATGGCCTGGGATTCCCGCAGAGCCGCCAGCGTGTCTGCCGTCTCGCCGGACTGGCTGATAACGATGACCAGACTGCCCTCGCCCATAAGAGGATCCCGATACCGAAATTCGCTGGCCACATCTACCTCCACCGGAATCCGTGCCAGGCCCTCAATCACATATTTTCCCGTGACTCCCGCATGGTAAGCGGAGCCGCAGGCCACAATATGCAGCCTTTTCACCGCCGCCAGTTCCTCATCCGACATATGCAGCTCGTCTATTACCACGGATTCCTCCACAATCCGGGGAGAAATGGTGTCCGTGATAGTTTTGGGCTGCTCATACATCTCTTTCAGCATAAAATGCTCGTATCCGGCTTTCTCCGCCGCGTCGGCGTCCCAGTCGATGGTTACGGGCTCCTTGGTAATCTCTTCCTCATCCACAGAGTAGAATTGCATACCTTCCCTGCCCAGTTTTACAACCTCCTGATTATCCACATAATATACAGTGCGGGTGTACTTCAGAATAGCGGGCACATCGGAGGCAATGAAGCAGCCGTCAGAGGAGGCGCCCACGATCAACGGACTGTCCTTACGCACGGCATAGATCTCTTCCGGATGGTCCGCAAACAGTATCCCCAGGGCATAAGATCCCTCTACCCGGTGCAGTACCTTGGTGATGGCCTCCAGGGGATTGCCCTTATAATAGTAGTCCAGCAGATGTGCCAGAACCTCCGTGTCCGTCTCAGACGCAAAGGTATAACCCTTGCTCAGCATTTTCTTTTTCAGCGGAATGTAGTTCTCGATAATGCCATTGTGTACCACGGCGATGGTCTCCGTCATATTCATATGTGGGTGGGAGTTGGTGTCACTGGGGGCGCCATGGGTGGCCCATCTGGTATGCCCGATCCCCATGTATCCCTCCATAGTCTCGCCGCCATGGGTCAGGTTCTCCAGCACCTTCAGACGTCCCACCGCCTTGCGCATCCGGATATGCTGCCCGTCAAAAATAGCCATGCCCGCCGAATCATACCCTCTGTACTCCAGTTTGGATAAACCGTCCAATATAATGGGAGCCGCCTGTTTGCTGCCGATATATCCTACAATTCCGCACATACTCCATTCCTCCTTATTATAGTTCCGCAACCGCCCTGCCAGCACTTTTTCCAGGCACTGTCCGGGCATTTGCTGTTTTTAGTTCCGCAACCGCCCTACCGCGTCTCCTGCTCCGTTCTGCCGTAACCCCTGGTGGCGTCAATACCGGCCACGTCCCTGCGCCGGTCCTCGTGGGCCCAGTACTCCCTGTTGTTTGTACATCTCAGCACCAGCTTTTTGGGCAGCTTTCGATAATGCTTTCCCAGCCAGTACCCCACATATTTGCAGCCGCTTTGCAGAAACAGGCCCGGGATCTTCCGCTTCTGTTTCTGCAGGCGCAGATATGCGGCAGCGCCTTTTACACTGCGAATGCCCTCCCCCTCCGATGGCACACCCCGGAATACCTCCGGATGATCCGCCTGGGACACCCCCAGGTCGAAATTCCTGTGAAAATACTGTCCGCAGGTA
>CAMWTF010000237.1 GCA_947177105.1 uncultured Lachnospiraceae bacterium
GCTCAGGCTCATCCTGAGAACTATCCTCAGTTGACAATCCGCGTTTCCGGCTATGCAGTAAACTTCATCAAGCTGACTCCCGAGCAGCAGGCTGACGTTATCTCCCGTACTTTCCACGAGGCTATCTAATCGGCAGTTGCCGATTAACCGAAAGAGGGGTCCCATGAACCGGGACTCCCTCTTTTTTAGTACTTCTTTTCCCGTTTTCGGATATACTATATCCATGCGGCATCCCTCCAAAACCATCTTTCCATTTACTGGAAATTCTGCTATAATTATTTTATTCAATATTTTTGGGAGTCTCACTTCCAAATACCGATTCACGCAATATTGAGGCAAAGCCAGCGATATTTACAAAGAGGACTGTATGGATGTTCCACATCCAAATACTGATGAACGCAGTATCGCAAGCTTACCTTTTGATATTCGAGGAAAAGGTAAGTTAGAAATTGCCTTCACGAAAGGAGATGCTATAATTTATGCAAGGAAGAATTCATTCACTTGAAAGCTTTGGCACTGTGGACGGCCCCGGTACGCGTTTTGTGGTGTTCGTGCAGGGATGTCCCATGCGCTGCGCCTACTGCCACAATCCTGACACCTGGGAGATGAACGGCGGCACGATGATGGAGCCGTCCTATATTATTGAGCAGTACGAAAGAAACAGCGCCTTTTACAAGAACGGCGGCGGTCTGACCGTCACCGGCGGGGAACCCCTGATGCAGGTGGACTTCCTGATCGACCTGTTCACATTGGCAAAAGAAAAAAATATACACACCTGTATTGACAGTTCAGGTATTGCCTTTAATCCAAACAATGCGGCGTGGATCGAGAAGCTGGATAAGTTGATGACACTGACAGACCTAGGGATGTTGGACATCAAGCACATCGATCCCGACAAACACAAGGAACTGACCTCCCAGCCCAACCAGCACATTCTGGAATTTGCCGCCTATCTGAACGAGAAAAAAATTGATATGTGGATCCGGCATGTGGTGGTGCCCGGCATTACGGACGACGATAAGTATTTGTTTGACTTGGGCTATTTCATCGGCCAATTTGATAATCTAAAAGCGCTGGATGTGCTGCCCTATCACACCATGGGCGAGGCAAAATACAAAAAACTTGGAATTTCCTACAAACTGGCCGGTGTCCCTGCCATGGACAAGGACAAGGTGGTTGAGAAGAAAAAGGTGATTTTGGAGGGTGTCAAAAAACGCCGCGCAGAACAAAATTAGTACTTGTATTCGGCCACATTCTATATTACAATAAGAGAGGTATTAAAAATCTATTCTATCATTAGGGAGGATAAGAGTATGGCATTTGTAGTAGGCGACGCTTGTGTAGGCTGCGGTGCTTGTGCCGGTGCGTGTCCCGTAGGCGCAATCAGCATGGATAACGGTGTTGCAGTTATCGATCCCGATACCTGCATCTCCTGTGGTTCCTGTGCCGGTGGCTGCCCTGTGGGTACCATCAGTGAAGAGTAACCGTAATTGTGAGAGTGAAAAGGCATTTCAGAAAACGAAATGCCTTTTTTTCTTGTCTCTTGCAGGCTTGGAGGGCTTGGCCTTCTCCGCTGCCTGGGCCTTCTTCTCCGGCTTGTCCGCCTTCCTGCGGCTCTTTTTACATAGTAGTTCATCCATCTTCCGGTAGTATTCCTCACTGCGCTGCTGGGCCAGACGGTCCCTCTCTTCCTCCCGCTCCTCCTGATTGCGAAATTGATAATCCAGCTCCTTGATAAGGCTTTCCTTCATACTCTGGCATAGTTCCTCGTTATTTTCCCTCAATGTCTCCCGGATTAGCTGCTGCAAAAGCCATTGCAGGCGGCGGGCTTTCTCCTCCCGGCTTTCCGCTGACAAGCCGGATGTTTTCTGCCGCACCGGCTCCGCCAGTTCCTGCTGCACAGGGACGGTATATTCTTCCCCCTCCGAGACTACATCGCTTTCTCTGACGGAAACCACCTCAATAGCCATGGCGGGATCCCGTCCCGCGTCCTGCATGTTTCCCTGAGACATATCCTCCCGGAGCAATTCTCTCTCTACTGCCCTCTCATGAAATTCCTCCTGATGCAGAACATCCAATTTCCCATCCTTCAAGATCATCTTAATCGCTTTCAACTGTAATCCCCCTTCTTTCATAGCTTTGATTTGCTTGAAGCGTTCCACATCCTCCTGCGTATAGTACCGGTGTCCCAGCTCATTGCGCTTGATGGGCAGCCGCAGTTCCTCCTCCCAATAGCGCAGCACATGGCTCTCCACCTTGACCTCCTTGGCGGCATCCGATATGAGCAAGTAAGTTCCCATAACTGTCCCCTTTCTTATTTAGAGTTCCGCATATCCCCTTCATGTACACAAGCTCGGTGAACAAAATCATGCCGCTTAGGCGTCCTGATTTTCTTCAGTGTACATTCCGGGGTTATGCTGTTTTTTAATTTGAGTTCCGCATATAAAAAGAGAATGGACTTTCCCATCCATTCTCTTTCGTAGATTCTGATTTTTTATCTCTCCAGATTGGCAAACCTGGTGTATTTGGGCAGCCAGGCCAATTCCACCGTACCTATGGGGCCGTTTCTCTGCTTGCCTATGATGATTTCTGCAATGTCCTTTTTTTCCGTGTCGTGATTGTAATAATCATCCCGGTATATAAACATTACCACATCCGCATCCTGCTCGATGGCGCCGGACTCACGCAGATCCGACATCATCGGACGGTGGTCCGGCCTCTGCTCCACCGCACGACTCAGCTGGGAAAGAGCCACCACCGGCACATGCAGTTCCCTTGCCAGGCCCTTCAGCGCCCGGGAGATATCCGAGATCTCCTGCTGCCTGGAATCTGACCTGCCACTGCCTGACATCAACTGCAGATAGTCGATGATAATGATGGACAGGTTGTGCTCCAACTTTAGCTTACGGCATTTCGTCCGCAGCTCCGCAATACTGATGCCGGGGGTATCATCTATAAAAAGATTGGAGCGGCCAATCACTCCCGCACTTTCAATCAGCTTTTCCCACTCCTCATCATTTAGCTGTCCTGTACGCAGATTCTGGGCATCCACGCTGGACTGCAGAGAAAAAAGACGGTTCACCAGCTGCTCCTTGCTCATCTCCAGACTGAATACCGCCACCGTGAGTTCCAATTTAAAAGCAATATGCTGAGCGATATTCAGTACGAACGCCGTCTTGCCCATGGAAGGGCGGGCGGCAATCAAAATCAAATCCGAGGGCTGCAACCCCGCCGTTCGGTAATCCAGGTCCAGAAAACCGGTGGCAATACCTGTCACCGTGCCCTTCTGCCGGGAGGCCGCCTCGATTCTGTCCATGGCGTTCATCACCACCTGCCGGATAGGGGTGAAATCCTCTGTATTGCGCTTCTGTACCAGCTGGAAAACTCTCTTCTCCGTGTCCTCCAGTATGTTCTCCAGGCTTTCCTTTCCCACATAACAGGTGTTGGCAATCTCCTCGTTGAGCTTGATCAGCCTGCGCAGGGTAGACTTTTCCGCCACGATATTGGCATAATATTTGATATTGGCGGAAGTTGTCACCATCCCCAGCAGCTCCCGGACAAATTCCAGGCTGCTCACCTCCGGCGGCACATCCTTTTCCTTAAGCTTGTCCTGCAATGTCACCAGGTCCACCGGATAACCCTTGTCGTTCAATTCCACCATGGTCTCAAACAGGATGCCATACTGCCTGTTATAAAAATCCTCTCCCATGACGATCTCGGAAGCCACCACAATGGCTTCACGATCCATGATCATGGAACCGATCACTGCCTGTTCCGCCTCCACACTGTGGGGTAAAATCCTCTTAATCGCTATTTCATCCATATTTTCCTTATTCCTGCATAACCGGAACTTGACCTGAGTCAAACCCTGCCGGGCCTGCGCTGTTGCGTTGTATCCAGGCTCCCAGGCCGCCAGTCCCGCCCCAGGTTCTATGCCTCCGTTACTTTCACGGTAAATTTGCCGGTTACCTGAGGATGGAGCTTCACAGCCACCTCATAGTTGCCAAAGCTCTTTAGGCTCTCGCCCAGCTGTATCTTCTTCTTGTCCAGTTCAATGCCGTGCTGTTCCTTCAGCGCCGCCGCAATCTCTTTGGAAGACACGGAACCGAAGGTTTTGCCGCCCTCGCCCGCCTTGATCCTCACCACCACCTGGCGGGGCTCCAGATCTGCGGCCAGCGCCCTGGCAACGTCCAGCTGTTCCTGAGCAAGCTTCTCGCTGTTTGCCTTCTGCAGCTTTAGTTCATTCAGGTTCTTAGGTGTGGCTTCCACGCCGATCTTTTTCGGCAGAATGTAGTTTCTCGCATATCCGTCGCTGGCTTCGATAATATCGCCTTTCTTCCCCAGCTTTTTCTCATCCTGTAATAAAATAATCTTCATATTCTTCCTCCTATTAAAGATCCATAGATCTTCCGTTTTGCAAGTTCCCCGCCAGTATACAAGCCTTGTGATAAATATCCGGCCGCTTTGAGGGTCCAGACATTCTTCCGTGTGCCCTCCGGGAATATGCTGTTTTATATTCCGTCTCTGTAAAATGCCTGATTATATCTCCCCTGTCTCCAGCATATTATCTATGGTGGATTTCAAGACACCGATAGCTTCAATGACCCCGGTGCCCTCCATCTGGCAGGCTGCGATGGACATATGGCCGCCGCCGCCCATGCGTTCCATAATCAACTGCACATTTACCTCGTCAATGGACCGGGCGCTGAGATAAAGCTTGCCCTGCTAAGCCGTCCGCACGAAGCTGGCGTTGATTC
>CAMWTF010000238.1 GCA_947177105.1 uncultured Lachnospiraceae bacterium
AATGCCTTGTTTGGTGGGTTGGTTGATGTGTTTAAGAGACAGGGCCAAGACAGGGCAGCGGCTGCCCAAGCTCTTTGAGACCATCGATATGGTCAGCGAGAACCATGCCATGCGGGTGGCCACAGGCGTGTTGAATGAAATTATGGCGGAGGCTGTGGCCATGCAGCAGCCTCCCTCGGACAAGGGCAGGCGGCTGCGGCTGTATTATATTACCCAGGTGTCGGTAAAGCCCCCTACCTTTGTGATTTTCGTCAATGACAAGGAGTTGATGCATTTTTCCTATACCAGATATATCGAGAACCAGGTCAGAGAAACCTTTGGTTTCAGGGGTACACCTCTGCGGTTTATCATCAGGGAACGAAAGGACAAGGAATCATGATACGGATTGTATGTGTGCTTATAGGTTATGTTTTCGGCCTGTTTCAGACCGGGTATTTCTATGGGAAAGCCCATGGTATTGACATCCGGGAGCACGGCAGCGGCAATTCCGGCACCACCAACACGCTGCGGGTGCTGGGCACCAAGGCGGGGCTCATCGTCTTTGCCGGGGACTGTCTGAAATGTATGGCGGCGGTGTGGCTGGTCAGGCTCCTCTTTGGCGGCAGCTACCACAATATTATCTATCTGCTGTGCCTGTATACGGGAGCGGGTGCCATTCTGGGGCATAATTATCCCTTTTATATGCATTTTAAAGGGGGAAAGGGCATCGCGGCCACGGCGGGCATGGTGCTTTCTTTTCACCCCTGGTTTGTGGTGACGGGCGTGATTATGTTTTTTGCCACCTTTTTTACCACCCACTATGTGTCATTGGGGTCTCTGCTGGTGTATACGCTGCTGATGATCCAGCTGGTGATCAGCGGCCAGACGGGGGTGTTCCCGGAGATGACCCAGGGGCAGCTTATAGAGATGTATGTGCTCTTTGGCTGCATGACGGCGCTGGCTTTCTGGAAACACCGTGAAAATATCGGGCGTTTGATTCACGGCACAGAGCGCAAGACCTACCTGACCAAGAAGAACAAGGTGGAGGACGGCAGCGGCCATGAGGCCGGGCATCCCGACAAGGCGGATTGAGGGAAGATGCGGAAATCTAAACAGCATATTCCCGGACAGTACACAGAATCACATCTGGACGCTTAAGCGGCCATATGTGATTCACCATCAATGTGTGCTGGCAGGGAAGATGCGGAACTCTATATAGAAAAGGGGTATCAGCTATGGCAAAGGTTACAGTGATCGGCGGAGGCAGCTGGGGGATTGCTCTGGCAGTGTTATTGCATAAGAACGGGCACGGTATTACGGTCTGGTCCGCCCTGGAGTCGGAGATTGAGATGCTGCGAACCCGGCATGAACACAAGATGCTGCCGGGTGTGCGGCTGGCAGAGGATATCTGTTTTACTTTAGACGAGCGGGAGGCCGTGGAGGGTGCGGACCTGTTGGTGATGGCGGTTGCCAGCAGTTATACCCGCAGGACTGCGGCCAGACTTTGTCCCTATGTGGTCCCGGGCCAGCGCATTGTCAATGTGGCTAAGGGCATCGAGGAGCACACATTGATGACCCAGGCTCAGATCACGGAGCAGGAGATTCCCCAGGCCCAGGTGGCAGTGCTGTCAGGGCCCTCCCATGCGGAGGAAGTGGGCAGGGGCATTCCCACTACCATAGTAGTGGGGGCAAGAAAGCGATCCACTGCGGAATATATTCAGAATCTGTTTATGAACGAAGTGTTTCGGGTCTACACAAGTCCGGACGTGCTGGGGATAGAGTTGGGGGGCTCCCTGAAAAACGTCGTGGCTCTGGCGGCGGGCATTGCGGACGGCCTGGGCTATGGGGACAACACCAAGGCGGCCCTGATCACCCGGGGCATCACGGAGATTGCCCGGCTTGGCACGGCCATGGGGGGACGTTTTGAGACATTCTGTGGCCTCACGGGCATAGGGGATCTCATCGTGACCTGCGCCAGTATGCACTCCCGGAACCGCCGGGCGGGCATACTGATTGGACAGGGCAAGACCATGGATGAGGCTATGGAGGAAGTGCAGATGGTGGTGGAGGGTGTGTACAGCGCCAAAGCCGCCATGGAACTGGCCAAAAAGTACGATGTGCAGCTGCCCATCATTGAACAGGTAAATAAGATTCTGTTTGAGGGAAAGCCTGCGGATGTGGCAGTGAAAGAACTGATGCTGCGGGATCGGAAGATTGAGGTATCTGACGCTTTGTGGGAAGAGGAGTAAAGTAATATAAAAATAACCGCTTAGTTTGTAAGACTGGGCGGTTATTTTTGTGTTTGCTTTTTTCATCAAAACAGATACTATTTTATGGCATCCATGATCTCCGCCGCCATCCGGGGCTTATTCATTGTGTAGATATGAATGCCGTCCACACCGTTTTGTTTTAAGTCTACGATCTGGCGGATGGCATAGTCGATTCCGGCCTTTCGCATATCTTCAGGGGAATCCCCGTACCGGGCGACCATATCCGCGAAAGCCTTGGGAATCGTGGCGCCGGATAGGGAGATGCTGGTTCCCAGCTGGCTGGCTTTTGTCACAGGCATAATTCCCGCGTGGATGGGCAGTGTGATTCCCTTGCGCCGGGCCTTTTCCTGAAATTCATAAAAGTAGTCATTGTCAAAAAACATCTGGCTTATCAGATCCTGGGCCCCCATATCCTGTTTTAATTTCAGGTATCCCAGGTCGGACTGCATACTGAAGCACTCATAATGCTTTTCCGGATAGCAGGCGGCCGCAATGTGCAGCTCCGGGTCAAGTTCCTTTAAGTAGGCGATCATATCGCTGGCGTGTTCAAAGTCACGGGAGGCGAACTGTTCGTCCGTCATATCCCGGGGGCGGTCTCCTCTAAGGGCCAGCACATGGGTCACACCGGCGGCTTTCAGGTCGGCCACCACATGCCGCAGAGCCTCTTTCCTGCTGCCCACACAGGTGATATGGGCCAGGGCGGGAAGCTTTAGCTGATTTTGTATATAGGAGGCGATCTCCACGGTCTTTTTGGAGTTGCTTCCCCCTGCGCCGTAGGTCACACTGATAAAAGCGGGAGCCAGCGCCCCCAGCTTGTCCAGGGTAGCGAAAGCGGCCTCAAATTCCCCGTCCTTTTTCGGGGGAAATACTTCAAAAGAAATTGGAATGTCTTTTTGACTGGTTATATTCATGATATTTACACCTTTCTGTAAGAAAATTTGTGGTTATTTACTTGCTTTTCCACAGAGAATATCGTAACATGTTAATAGGTATTTTTCAAGCCATAAAGTATCCGGGCCATTCCAAGAGAGGCTTCAGGGATATTTTTCAGAGGTCAGCAAGGGACGTTTCAGGGATACTTTTCAGAGGTCAGCCAGCAAGAGACGCTTCAGAGGATATTGGCACAGACACGTAAAGCAAATAGAAACATAGCATACCGGAAATGCAACGAACAGCAGTACATCATAAAAGGACAGGAGAACAAATTCAATGAGTGAAAACACCAATCAATTTCAGGGAACCAAGGAATATGTGGCCAGCGAGGAACTGATGGCCAGTGTGAACATCGCCATGGCGCTGCAGAAACCCCTGCTGATCAAGGGGGAACCGGGCACAGGCAAGACCATGCTGGCGGAGGCGGTGGCCAAGGCCCTGGGCAAGCGGCTGATCATCTGGAATATCAAGTCCACCACCAAGGCCCAGGACGGCCTTTATGTGTATGACACCATCCAGCGTCTGTATGACGGGCAGTTCGGTGTGGAGGGTGTGGATGATATCGCCCGGTATATCAAGCTGGGAAAGCTGGGGGAGGCTTTTGACAGCGAGGAGCAGGTGGTGCTGCTCATCGACGAAATCGACAAGGCGGACCTGGAGTTTCCCAATGACCTGCTGTGGGAACTGGATCAGATGGAATTTTATATCAACGAGACCAAACGCACAGTGAAGGCCAAACACCGCCCTATCGTGATCATTACATCCAACGCGGAGAAGGAATTGCCTGACGCTTTTCTGCGCCGTTGTATTTTCCATTACATTGATTTCCCCTCCCAGGAACTGATGGAGGAGATTGTGCGGGTGCATTTCCCGGACGTGGAGGAGCATCTGCTGAAAAACGCTATGGAGGTATTCTACAATATTCGCGGTATCCGGGATATCCGCAAAAAGCCCAGCACTTCTGAGTTGATTGACTGGGTCAACGCCCTGCAGATCGGCGGCATCAGCGCGGACCGCATCCGCGGCGCCCTACCCTTTATCGGCGTGGTGGTCAAAAAGGACGAGGATCTGGAACTGGTGCGTCACGACAGTAACCTGTGATACCGAAATGAGAGATGTTGTGTAAAGACAGATTTCAGAGTGAGAGGATTACCTATGTTCATAAAATTTTTTGACTCCCTGCGGGCGAAAGGGCTCCATGTGACCCTGGGGGAGTGGCTGACTCTGCAGGAGGCGCTGGATAAGGGGCTGTGCGGCAGTTCTCTGACGCAGTTTTACTATGTGGCCCGGATGATCCTGGTCAAGAGCGAGACGGATTTTGATAAATACGATATGGCCTTTGAGGAGTGTTTTAAGGCGGCCCAGAAGGAGACCGAGGTGGGGGCCCAGATGCTTCGCTGGCTGGATAAGTCCGATATGATGGAGCTGGCCCATGAGGAGGCCCGCAACCACCTAAACCAAATGGAGGATATCCATGTGGACAAGGAGCAGGTGGAAGAGACGTTCAAGCAGCGCCTGAAGGACCAGAACGAGGAGCACAACGG
>CAMWTF010000239.1 GCA_947177105.1 uncultured Lachnospiraceae bacterium
ACTATGACTATGCGGGTATGGGACTTAAACTGAGTCGTGCCCTGCGGGAGGCCGACCATGTGCTGTTATGGGATCCTCAGATAATATGTGACCTGGAGACGACGAAATAAGGAGCAGCTGGGGCAGAGTGATATTGCGGACGTAGCAGGGGGCCTCAGACGGGTACTTATATAAGTATTGTGAGGGAAAAATGAAAGTTACGGTGATAATTCCGAATTATCAGGGAAAAAACTATATTCGAGCCTGTTTGGACAGTCTGCGGGTACAGCAGGGCAGCTGCGGGGCAAAAGGCGCGGCAAGGGCGGAAGATCCGGCCCAGGAAGCCCTGTTCACCGTCCTTGTGGTGGACAATGGTTCCACGGACGGCAGCCTGGAGATTGTCCGCCGGGAGTACCCGGAGGTGAAAGTCATTGCGCTGCCTGAGAACACGGGCTTCTGCCATGCGGTCAACGTGGGCATCCAGGCGGCGGATACCCCCTATGTGCTGCTGCTGAACAACGATACGGTGGCAAGGCCGGGATTTGTGGAGGCGCTGTGTCGCCGTATGGAGTCCGATGAACGGATTTTCTCGGTCAGCCCCATGATGTTGTCCATGGAGGATGATTCCCGGATTGACGATGCGGGAGACCGATACAACGCGCTGGGCTGGGCCTTTGCCCGGGGCAAGGGGGAACCTGCGGAGCGCTATCTGAAACCGGTCCGGATCTTTGCGGCCTGCGGCGGCGCCTCCCTGTACCGCCGGGACGCAGTGCTTTCTCTGGGAGGCTTTGACGAGAATCATTTTGCCTATCTGGAGGATATTGACATTGGCTACCGGGCCCTGATCCACGGCTGGCACAATGTGTATGAGCCCCAGGCCCGGGTGCTGCATGTGGGAAGCGGTGTCTCCGGCTCCCGTTACAACGCGTTCAAGGTGAAACTTTCCTCCGCCAACAATGCCTATATGATTGGGAAAAATATGCCGTTTTTGCAGCTTTTACTAAATTTTCCACTGCTTTTTTTTGGCTTTTGTATAAAAACTGCCTTTTTTACAAAGAAAAAAATGGGTATGCTATATATAAAAGGATATGCAGAAGGAATTGTCAGGTGCTTTGGCAGCGCCGGGAAAAGTCACAGGGTGCGCTTCGCATGGCGGAATTTGGGGCATTACTGCCATATTCAGGGCATTCTCTGGCTGGACCTTGTCCGCATCTTCATAAAATCTTAAGTTGTTTCTGCGTCGGGATTCATGTAGAATAAAGAAGATCAGAGAAACTTGAGGGCCTGACGGAGTGATGCCATATGATTAAGGATAACCAGAAAGTATTTAACAGGCTGCATGTGCTGATGGATGTCATGATCACTGTGGTCTCCTATGCGCTGGCTTATGTTATCAAAATATATATAATCGATGGCCGGTCCCCCGAGGTGGGGGTGCTGCCCGTGCGGGACTATTTTATGGTGCTGCTGTTTCTGGTGCCGGGCTATGTGATTATATATTTCCTCTGTAATGTGTATGGCCCCAAGCGCACGGTGAAACGGCGGCATGAGTTTTTCTCCATCTTTCAGGCCAACACACTGGGTATAGCGTTTTATATCATTATCCTGTATGTGGTGATACAGGAGATTAACTATTCCCGGTGGATGATGTTCATATTTTATATGCTGAACATTTTCTTCACCTGCCTGAGCAGGGTGGTGCTGCGCTCGATGCTGCGGACTATCCGCAGGAAGGGATACAACTTAAAGCATGTGCTGGTGGTGGGATATTCCCGGGCGGCGGAGCAGTATATTGACCGGCTTCTGTGGAATCCTCAGTGGGGCTACAAGATTGCCGGTATCCTGGACGACACGGTTCCCAGCGGCACTCTGTACAAGGGGATCAAAGTGCTGGGGAGGCTGGACAATCTGGAGGTCATTCTGCCCCACAGCGAGCTGGATGAGGTTGCCATCGCCCTGGCGCTGAAGGACTATGACAATCTGGAACATGTGGTGAATGTCTGTGAGAAATCCGGCGTTCATACCAAGTTTATTCCGGACTATAACAGTGTGATTCCCACCAGGCCCTACACGGAGGATCTGATGGGACTGCCGGTGATCAATATCCGCTATGTACCCCTGTCCAGCAATAGCAATAAGGTGATCAAACGCACCATGGATGTGATCGGATCCGCCTGCGGCATAGTGCTTATCTCTCCATTGATGCTGATTTTGGCGGCGCTGGTGAAGATCAGCAGTCCGGGACCTGTGATATTCAAGCAGGAGCGGGTGGGTCTGCATGGCAAGCCCTTCTATATGTACAAATTCCGCAGCATGGAGCAGCAGTCCGAGGAGGAGGAGAAAAAAGCCTGGACGGTGCGGGACGATCCCAGGGTTACCGGCATCGGCAAGATCATGCGCAGAACCAGTCTGGATGAGCTGCCTCAGTTGTTCAACATCCTGAAAGGAGATATGAGCATGATCGGCCCCAGGCCCGAGCGGCCGCTTTTCGTAGAGAGGTTCAGGGAGGAAATCCCCCGGTATATGGTAAAGCACCAGGTGCGGCCCGGTCTCACGGGATGGGCCCAGGTCAACGGTTTCAGAGGAGATACATCCATCAAGAAACGGATTGACTTCGATATATATTATATTGAAAACTGGACCATTGGTTTCGACATAAAGATATTTTTTCTGACATTTTTCACTGGTTTTGTCAACAAGAATGCCTATTAGCAGATTTCCGGACGCCAGAGTTGTGACGCCCGTCAATTTTTAGAATATTATGGGAGTGTGCGCAGGGCGCAAGAAATCAATATCCAAATACGTATTAACGCAGTATTGTAGGCGCGGCTTACGATATGCAGGAAAGAGGAAAGTATGGCGACAAAAGCAAACAAAACAAAAGGGAAGTCCAGAAAGTCCAAGAGGATTTCGAGGATCATCATTTTCTCTCTGGAGATCCTGGTGATTCTTGTAATGCTGGTGGTGGTGGTGAAGGTTTTCCAGGTGACGGAGGTGAATGATACGGAGGAGGGCGGCAGTATAGGAGGCGGCGGCCCTCTCCTGTATGAACCCTCGGAGGAAGGCTTTGTGGTGAATGATGCGGTGAAAGAAGACCCGGTTATGAAGGGCTACTGGAACATTGCCTTATTTGGCCTGGATGCGGTGTCTTCCGCCGAATTATACAAGAGCAGCCGCAGCGACAGCATGATGATCGCGTCCATCAATATGGATACGGGGGAGATCAAACTGGTGTCCATATACCGTGACACTTATATGAATATCGGGAGCGACAAGTACAGAAAGGCCAACGGAGCATACAAGAACGGCGGCGCGGAGCAGGCTATTGCCATGCTGAATATGAATCTGGATCTGGATATCAAGGATTTTGTTACGGTGAACTATCAGGCGGTAATCGACGTGGTAGATGGTCTGGGCGGCGTCTGGATCGACATAGAAACCCAGGAGGAGATCACCCACCTGAACAATTACCAGGCCAGCATCATCCGCGACACCATGCCCGGCAGGGACATGGATGACTACAACCCGGTGACGGAAACCGGTTATCAGCTGCTGGATGGTCTGCAGGCGGCGGGTTATTGCCGTATCCGGTATACCAGAGGAGATGACTTCAAGCGTACAGAGCGTCAGAGAGCGGTTTTGCAGGCCATAGAAGATCAGGCGAAGAAAGCCGATCTAAATACTTTAGCCAACCTCTTTACAAAGGTCATGAACAACGTGTATACTTCTATTAAGTCGGATGATATACTGACGATGATCAACAGTATCAATAATTACCGGATTGTGGATGAGGGTGGGTTCCCCACGGAAGGTATGCGCACCACAGGGACCATCGGAGCGGCCGGCAGCTGCGTCATTCCGCTGGATTTGGAGTCCAATGTAGTCTGGCTGCATCAGTTCCTGTTTGGGGATGAAGAGTACCAGGTGACGCAGGAAGTGAAGAAATATAGCGATATTATTAAGTCTGATACCAGTCCTTATCTGAATCAGTAGGGCATACGGGGGAGCTGACACAAGCTCCCCCGTTCAATGTGTGTCTGGGGCACACACTAAAGCGGGGAACAGGAGAGAACAAGCAACATGAAAGTAGATGCCATCATTCCTGTATATAAGCCGGACCGATCCTTTTTCCAGCTGATAGAGAAGTTGGAAACACAAACGGTATCTGTCCGGCGTATCATAGTTATGAATACAGAGGAAAAATATTTCGAGCAATTGATTTACGGCACCAAGTTTTTGGAACAGCATCAGAAGGTGACAGTGTATCATCTGTCTAAAAAGGAATTTGACCATGGACGCACCCGGGCCGGCGGGGTAGGCAGATCTGACGCGGATGTGTTTATTATGATGACCCAGGACGCCATGCCGGCGGACAATAGATTGATTGAGGCTCTAACGACGGCGCTGGAGGCGGAGGGCGTGGCAGCGGCCTATGCCCGGCAGCTCCCGGCAACGGATGCAGGGCCGGTGGAGACCTACATGAGGGGATATAACTATCCCCCGGGTTCCCGTGTGAAGTCCCTGGAGGATCTGCCTGAGTTGGGGATCAAGACTTATTTCTGTTCCAATGTGTGTTGTGCCTACAGGCGGGAGATCTATGAAGCATTGGGAGGCTTTATCAAGCATGCCATCTTCAATGAGGATATGCTCTTTGCGGCGAAGGCCATACAGGCCGGATATCGAATTGCCTACGCAGCGGAGGCCCAGGTGATTCATTCCCATAACTATACCTGCGGACAGTATT
>CAMWTF010000240.1 GCA_947177105.1 uncultured Lachnospiraceae bacterium
TGGACTGCTTAAGTCCCACACAATGGGCCGTAGTGGCATACTCCTCCAAAAGGGTGCCGCCGCGAAAATGCGCGTTGGCCCCCGCCTTTGCCCTGGGCAGTAATGTGGAGTCTGACAAAAAGCCGCTGCTGACCTCCGCCTCCGCTCCTATGATGGAATTATGTATCACGGCAGGACCTTCCGTGCCAATCTGCGCCGATGTGCCCACAAGGGTGCGCTCTCCCGTCAGCCTGCATCCCGGATACAGTACGCATCCTTTATAGATCCTGTCTATATCCACCTCCGGCGAAATATAGGTCTGTCTGGGATCTATGATTACAACGCCCTTTTCTTCCAATTCGCGAATTTTGTCTTCTATATCTTCCCGCATAAATTCCCCCTTCCTGCATATCACAGGCTGAGCCTGTGATATGGCACCAATCGGTATTTGTACAACACCCAAATGTCCAGACATGCCGCCATCAACAGCACAAACAATCCATGAGAAGAATGCCTGCTCTTGAGATTCTATTCTTATTTTCCGCATACATCAGAACTTTCGCCATATTGCGCCGCGAAAAATAACAATGCCTCTACTATGACCGTCACTTTCCTTTTTGATAGAACGCCTCCGTCGCCCGGAAACATGCCTGCAGATTGTCCTGGTTCGCCAGCTGCTTTACCATGTTGGTACGGCGGGTCACAAAATCGTCCAACTTTCCCATGTACTCGTCGGCGGTGATATTGCCATCCGCCACCAGAGTCAGTCCTTTCTCCCAGCTGGCGGTCAGCGCCGGATCCAAAAGAGGCCGGATAGAAAGATTCACCACGTCAAAAATCATCTCCCCCATCAAAGTGGGCGTGATCACCTGGGTCTTTTTGTTCAGCGCCAGATACTCAATATTCACCAGTTTCTTCAGAATCTCCGCCCTAGTGGCGCTGGTGCCGATGCCGCTGCCCTTGATCTGGGCCCGCAGTTCCTCGTCCTCGATGAACTGTCCCGCATTTTCCATGGTCAGGATAATGCTGCCGGAATTATAGCGCTTGGGAGGGGAAGTCTCCCCCTCCTTGATCTCATAGCCTTTGGCAGAGAGCTTTGACCCCTTTTTCAAGCCCTTTAACAGCGCCATGAATTGCTCGTCACATTTCTGCTCTTCTTCCTCGCCGCCATCCTCCCGGACCTCCTCTCCCTGGTTTCCGGCCTGGCCGGTCTGTTTATCCGCGCCCTGGGTCTTGGAGCCGGCATCCGCGCTCTTCTTGGAAAAAGAATACTGCGTCACTTTGAGGTAGCCCTCCTGGACCAACACCTTGAAACCCGCAAAAAAACTCTCTCCAGCTACCTTGGCCTGCAGAGATACTTTCTGGTAGACTGCCGCCGGATAAAAAACACTCAAAAACCGACGCACAATCACCTCATAGACCTTGGCCGCCACAGGCGTTAGGCCCTGGAGATTGTTCAAGCCCTGGCCGGTGGGAATGATGGCATAGTGATCCGTGATCTGCTTGTCGTTCACATAGCGGGTCTTGGCGATATTCTTATAACTGCCCTGGCTCAAGATCTCCTTGGCAAAACCGCCGCAATGTCCATAGCCCTGCAGCCCTCCGATATTCTTGTGGATCTCCTTGGCTACCGCCGTGGACAGCACTCTGGCGTCCGTCCTGGGGTAAGTCACCATCTTTTTCTCATACAACTCCTGCACAATCCGCAAAGTCTCATCAGGACTGATCTTGAACAGCTTGGAACAGTCGTTTTGCAACTCTGCCAGATTGTATAGAAGCGGCGGGTTCTTGTTCTCGTTCTTCCGGGTGGCGGACTCTATGACCGCGTCGCCGGAAAGTTGATCGATCAGCGCCTGGGCGTCCTCCTTGGCCTTGAAACCGTTCTCCTTATAAAGCTTCGGAGACTGGTAGTATCGGCTGCCCTCCACGGCCTTCCACTCCCCTTCCAGCTTGTGGCCCTCCAGGTCAAAGCTGCCCAGCACACGGTAAAAAGGGGTTTTGACAAAGGCCCGGATCTCCCGCTCCCGCTTTACTACCATGCCCAGCACACAGGTCATAACCCTGCCCACGGAGATCACCGCACGGTCACGGCTCAGATAATTTTGCACCGACCTTCCGTATTTCAGCGTCAGCACCCGGGAGAAATTGATGCCCATCAGATAGTCTTCCTTGGCCCGCAGATAGGCGGCATCACTGAGGGCATCGTACTCCGACAAGTCTTTAGCCTCCTTGATGCCCCGCAGAATCTCCTCCTCGGTCTGGGAATCAATCCACACCCGTTTCCGCTCCTTGCCCTTGACGCCCGCCATCTGCTCCACCAGGCGGTAGATGTATTCCCCCTCCCGCCCGGAGTCGGTACACACATAGATCGTGGACACATCCGGACGATTTAAGAGGCCGCTGACAATGGAAAACTGTTTCCGCACGCTGTCAATGACCTCATATTTAAATTCATTGGGAATAAAAGGAATGGTGTCGTAACGCCATTTCCTATATTTTTCGTCATACACTTCCGGGTAACTCATGGTCACCAGATGCCCCACGCACCAGGTGATAATGCAGTTCTGTGACTCCAGAAAGCCATCCCGGGAACTCGTATTCAATTTTAATGCTTTCGCGAATTCTTTTGCCACACTGGGCTTTTCCGCTATAAAAAGATTTTTGCCCAAATCTACCTCTATCTATATAATTGCAGTCTGGCTCAGACCAACCTCTTGCCGTGCCTGTGTTATTACGTATCTGGAAACTTTATTTCAATCCATATTCATTCCCGCCCGCCTTAACGGACATCCTTACGCCAGTTTCTCCAACAGAGCCTCCATCTCCTGCACCGGGAGCGGCCTGCCGAAATAATAGCCCTGTATGATATCGCAGCCGATGGCATGAAGATATTTGTACTGCTGCTCCTGTTCCACACCCTCCGCAATGGTCTCCAGCCCCAATGTGCGAACCATGGAGATAATGCTCTCGGTGATCACCCTGGTGGCCCCGTCAGAGAGCACGGTGTCTATGAAGGATTTGTCTATTTTCAGAGTGTCTATTGGCAGCTTTTTCAAATAGGAAAGGGAGGAAAAGCCCGTGCCGAAATCATCCAGCGACACTCGTATTCCATAGCCGCGCAACGACCTCAGCTTGGCAGTCACCTTTTCAAAATCCTCAATCAATATGCTCTCCGTGATCTCCAGTTCCACCTCTTGGGGGTGTACCTGATATGTACTGAGCACCTGCAAAAGTTCGTCCACAAACCCGTCTCTCATATATTGTATGGCGGAGACATTGATGGACAACACCATAGAATTATCTTGATTTTGCCGCCATTTGGCATACTGCCGGACTCCCTCCTCCATAACCCAGCGCCCAATGGGTACGATGGCTCCGTTCTGCTCGGCGATGGGGATAAACACCGCAGGGCTGACCATGCGTCCCGAACCGTCCCGCCAGCGGATCAATGCCTCCATCCCCCGCAACTGCTTATTGCCCGCATAGTACTGGGGCTGATAGTACAGTTCAAAGCTGTGGCTGTAGATGGCGTCCTTGAGCTGGTTCTCAAGCTGTACGTTCTGCAGGAACGCATTCAGAATCGGTGTGTCAAAATACTGTATGGTATTCTTACCCATGTCCTTGCTCTTGTACATGACAATCTCGGCGCAGCCAATCAGCTCCAAAGCAGTAGACGCCGACTCCGGATATTCCGCCACGCCGATACTAACCGTTGTATTGATCTCCTGACCGCCGCTGAGATGGAAAGGTTTGCCCATACGTTCCTGGATCCGCTCATGGATCTTTCCCACCGCCTTCTGCCCCGTGGGATCATAAATGGCCATACAGTAAATATCGCTGTTCAAATGACAGACGATAATATCCTCGCTGGACATCTCCTTCAGAAAGCTTCCCACCTGCTGAACCAGCTCATCTCCCACGATGATTCCCAACCCGTCATTGACCTTGCGGAAATCATCAATGTCAATCAACAGCACACTCACAATCTCCCGCTCCTCCTGGGCCCTGCGCACAAATTCCGACAAAAGCCGCACAAAATAATTCCGATTGTACAGCCCTGTCAGGGAATCATAATAGGCCATGTAGGTCAATTCTTCATTCTGCAGCTTGAACTTGGTGATATCACTGACACAGATGATCTTATCCTGAGGAACCCCCTCCGCATCATAAAAAACCTTGGCACGAAATTCCAGCCAAGCTCTCCGCTCCCGCAGCATACACTCCGTCACGGCGTCTTGCTTTTGCTTTTTTTCCAGAAAAATTATCTCTCTTAAGGGCTCTACATAGGGCTCATCCACCATCTCATACAGGCGCCCCAGATCCTTCCAATCCTTGATACGGAAATTAAAAAAACTGTCCCATTTACCCAGAAGAGTAATTTCGCTTTTTTCAAAAGAATAATATAGAAAGGCACTGTAAGAGGTCTCACAAACCAAACGGTACATTTTCTCCTGTACGCTCAGCTTCTGGTTCTTTGCCGTCAGTAAATCCACTTGGTACCGTAGTTCGTTCATACTTACCTCTTTCCTGCATATTCGGAGTACGGCCCAGCCTGCCGGCGCCATTCCTGATACATGCACTGCTTTGTGTCTTGCTGTTTGCGTATTTTTTCTCTATCTCAAAACAATTACTTTCTGGTTATATAGCCCTGGGCCTTCAGCAGTTCCGCACAGAGTACCGCTCCGCCCGCCGCTCCCCTCACTGTGTTGTGAGACAGACCCACGAACTTGTAATCGTATAC
>CAMWTF010000241.1 GCA_947177105.1 uncultured Lachnospiraceae bacterium
AGATATCTGATGGGAACTGCGGCACTGGGATTATAAAGGCGGGGAAAATTATTGTATGCCAATGGTTGAAGGGTATTTAAGAATCGGATATAATGAAATTAACGCTTTCAGGGAAATAATACATAAAAAGGAAGGAAGCTTAATGGATAAGGGATATGAGAGCACAGAGATCTGCGGCAGCTGCGGCGGAGCCTGCTGCAAGACCAACGGCTGCAGCCTGGCGCCGGAGGATATGCTGCGGGAAATGGCGGTGTGGCAGGATGAGAGGGACACAGGTAAGATATCGGACGGGGAAATGGATACAGATCAGTCTGTCGAAAAAGAATGGCGGCAGCTGGAGGAATGGCTGCGGCAGAGTGATTGTTCCATAGACTCCTTTACAGGGGAGGCGGGGCTGTGCTATTATATCCGTATGCGGCATAAATGCTTTACCTTTATCGGTGTGGATGCAATGGGGGAGTGTATTGCCCTGACGGATCAGGGATGCCGCCTGCCCTATGAAAGGCGCCCCAAGGGAGGCCGGTTTCTGGAAGGCAGGATAGACAGGCATTGCAAGCAGCATTATACCTGGGAACAGATGGAGGCGGACTGGCGTCCGTACCAGCGGCTGCTTGGCGAGATATGGAACAGATGGCACGACCGCCTGGAGCGGGAGGGCGTGTTTGACCAATGCGAGGAGGCATATATGCGCTATCAGAGGGAGAAGAGGCTGGAAGGGAAAGGATAAGAGGATGAGAAAGAACATAAAGGTGGGAATACTGATGCTGTTGACGGTGGTTTGGCTGGCGGGCTGCGGAAACCAGACTATGCCCCTGGCAGAGGTATTCCGGCAGGAACAGCTGGAGCAGCAGACCATACAGATTGTGGACTGGCTGAATGCGGGAGAGTATGAGCAGGTTTATGAAACTTTCCGGGAGGATATGAAACAGGCGCTGCCGGTGGAAGAATTGCGGTCGGCCTGTGACGAAACCTATGGCGATGCGGGGAGCTTCACGCAGATTGACAGTACAACGGTCAGCGGCCAGGAGATTGAGGAGGAGGATTATGCCGTCGTCATGGTGAAGGTTCAATATGAAAAACAGATTGTGACATTTCAGGTGGGATATGATGCGGATATGCAGGTGGTAGGACTCTATATGAAGTAAGAACCTGTTATGACCGTTCCTAAGGGGAGTTTGGATGTATTAAGGCATATGGCTGAAGAATTTCTTGATATGCAGGAAGAAGGAAATAATGAAAATTTTAGTGATTGGCGGCAGTTATTTTTATGGCCGGGTATTTGTGATGCAGGCTGCAAAGCAGCATGAGATTACCGTGGTGAACCGGGGAACCTACTCCATGGATGACTTTGGAGTGACACAGATCAGGGGAGACCGCAGGGATCCGGGCGTATGGCAGGGCCTACGCGAAGGCTATGACGCAGTGGTGGATTTTTGTGCCTATGAGGCGGGGGACATCCGGTGTGTGCTGGATAATATGCCCGTCAGGCCCGTTCAGTATATTGCCATCAGCACCGTGGATGTGTACCGCAGGGGGATCGGAGGCTATAAGGCAGAGGACACTCCCTATGAGGACAGAATGCTGCCGGGAGAGGCCGGGGCGTATATTGCCGGGAAGGTAGCTCTGGAAAAAGAACTGCGGCAGATATGTGAAAAGCAGGGCGTGGACTGGACGGCGCTGCGGCCGGGAATCCTTTATGGACCATACAATTATGCGCCCCGGGAGTCCGTTTACATTCAGATGATGGTGCAGCAGAAGATTCTGCCTCGGATTACGGATGCGGACGGACAGTTTCAGCTGGTCTATGTAAAGGACGCAGTGGAGGCAATCCGGCAATGCCTGGGCAATCCGCAGACTTATGGGAAGGCATACAATATCTGTGAGAGGGAGCCCGTGACTTATGGCCGTCTGGCGGATGCCTTATGGAAGGTATGCGGCGATACAGTGGAAGAATTACCCATGACTATAGAGCAGGCAGTACAACAGGGTGTTCCGCTGCCCTTTGCCGTGAGAGAGCAGGAAACGGAGCTGTATGATAATACCAGAAGCCTACAGGACCTGGGGATGGCATATACCAATCTGGAGGAAGGCATGGGAAAGACGTATAGGGCGTTTAGAAATGTATTTGCCAATTGATTTTGGATGCTGCATATCTCAATACTGATAAGCGCAGTATTGCAGGCGGGAGGCAACGCATGACCTATGTTCGGTAAAACGCAACCGCCGGTAGAATTTTTGTCATAGCTTTGATTATAAGGTTATTGTCAAATAGCAACAGGACTGTTAATATAGGTATATAAAGTTGAATATTCCCTGACAGGGAACGTGAAATTCAGAACAGGAGGAGAGAGGAAAATGCAGGAGTTAAAACCGATAAAGGAAGGAAAAGTACGTGAGATCTATGATAATGGAGATACTCTGATTATGGTGGCGACGGACAGGATCAGCTGCTTTGACGTGATCCTGAAAAATCAAGTGACGAAAAAGGGGACGGTGCTTACGCAGATGTCCAGATTCTGGTTTGACATGACCAGTGATATCCTGCCCAACCATATGATTTCTGTGGATGTAAAGGATATGCCGGAGTTCTTCCGGCAGGAGCGCTTTGACGGCAACAGCATGATGTGCCGCAAGCTGGAGATGCTGCCCGTGGAGTGCATCGTGCGGGGATATATCACTGGCAGCGGCTGGGCCAGCTATCAGAAGGACGGCACTGTGTGCGGCATCAAGCTGCCGGAAGGGCTGAAGGAGTCGGATAAGCTGCCGGAGCCTATTTATACCCCCTCCACCAAGGCGGAGATCGGTGACCATGACGAGAATATCTCCTTTGAGCAGAGCGTGGAGTACTTAGAGAAGCGTTTCCCCGGCAAAGGCCAGGAGTATGGGGAGAAGCTTCGTGACTATACCATTGCTCTGTACAAAAAGTGTGCGGAGTATGCCTTGACCAGGGGGATTATCATCGCAGATACCAAGTTTGAATTTGGCCTGGATGAAGATGGCAATATAGTGCTGGGAGACGAGATGCTGACGCCGGATTCCTCCCGTTTCTGGCCTGCACAAGGGTATGAGCCGGGTCACGCCCAGCCCTCCTTTGACAAGCAGTTTGCCAGGGACTGGCTGAAGAGCCACGAGCATGACTGGGAGCTGCCCCAGGAGATAGTGGACAAGACCATAGAGAAGTATCTGCAAGGTTACGAGTTAATCACGGGGAAACCATTGGAGTAAGATGTATGTGAACTAAGAAAGGGGCTGAGAAGCCCCTTTTTAGTTTGGCATAATAGACGCAAATCCGATTACCGATAATGTTGATATTGTTCCGAATGTGTTGTATTATAGAACTATCGGATCCGATATAAAAAAATATGGAGGTACAATTATGATCTTTATGGAAGAACGGCACCAGAGGATAGCAGAGGTTATACGTAAAAACGGAAAGATTACCATTGCGGAAATTGCGGAAGAATATGGCATATCCGATGAATCCGCACGGCGGGATCTGCGGATGCTGGAGCAGCAGGGGCTCTGTAAAAGAACCCATGGAGGCGCGCTCCTGTTACAGCCGCTCAGCATAAAACCACCGGTGGATCGCAAATTTGAGAGTATGCCCGTTTTTGAAAACTATAAGGCTATTTCGTGCAAGGCGGCGGAAATGATAGGCGAAAATTACACGATTTACCTGACGGGCGGATCGCTTGGGTATCTCATGATTTCTGCCTTGCCCAGAGATATCCATTATACAGTGGTGGTCAACTCGGTGGATATAGGAAGGGAACTCAGGAGCTTTGAGAACATTGAAGTTTATCTCGCCGGAGGTAAAATGCGGCAGAGCGGGTCGTTGGTAGATAGTCTGGCTACGGAGTTTGTCAGTCGGATGCATTTTGATCTCTGCTTTATCACCGGAGCGGGGCTGACCGCGGCCTTTGGACTGACCAATGGGACGGATGAAACAGCGGCATTTCAGCGGATGGTGATTAAGAACAGCAGGAGAAAATGCCTGTTGATGCCAGGCGCAAAAATCGGGACGGACTCTTTTATCAAAGTCTGTGAGGCGGATGTCTTCGACTCTGTTATCACGGACTGGGATTGTGTGGAGGAGCAGATAGCTGCCCTGGAGGAAAAGGGGAGTATGGTAGTTGTTGTCGGGGAATCCCGATGACTCGGGAAGAAAGGCTGCGGAATCTGATTCTGGATGGGTATGTGAGCCTGCGGCAGTTCTCCATAGAGGCGGATATCCCCTATAGTACATTGATGACCATGCTTTCTAGGGGAGTTGGCGGCGCTTCTTTTGATGTGGTAATTCGGATTTGTAAGAAACTCGGCATTGATCCCTGTGAACTCTGAGACAGCAAAACAGGGGCAAAATCTTCTTAAGATAGATTTTGCCCCTGTTGCCATATCTCCAGCTGGGAGTTGGTCGTTTTGCCAGGGGCCGTTGAGGGCATCCGGCGTTACTTCTCCATATTCTTGTTGGCAGTGGACAGCATCAGCTTGATGCGGTTGAGCTGGTTTACTTCGCTGGCGCCAGGATCGTAGTCGATGGCCACGATATTGGACTGGGGATAGGCTTTCCGCAGAGCCTTAATTACCCCTTTGCCCACCACATGGTTGGGCAGGCAGCCAAAGGGCTGGGTGCATACGATATTGGGCACGGTCTCTTGGATCAGTTCAACCATCTCTCAGTTTAAAGACAACCCCTCTCCAGTTTGGTTGCGG